>JAFVHC010000005.1 GCA_017474705.1 Bacillota bacterium | reverse complement strand
GTCGGATGAACTTTTCCATACCGCGGGACCTCAGGTCGGCGATGATGCCTTGCTGGCGTTTGATCTCTGCCTGCTGCAGATTGTATTCTTTCAATGCCTGCCGTGCCCGAAGTTCTTTCTCATGCGCGTACCATGTGTAATTTCCGTGATACTCACTGCTGACGCCTCGCTCCAGTTCGATGGTCCGGGTGCAGAGTTTGTCAAGGAAATAGCGGTCGTGGGAGATCAGGATGCAAGCGCCGGAAAACGCGGCGAGAAAGCTTTCCAGCCACTGTATGGCTGCGATGTCCAGGTGGTTGGTCGGTTCATCGAGCAGCAGCAGATCCGGCTGCTCCAGCAGCAGCTTTGCCAATGCGACGCGGGAGCGCTGTCCGCCGGAAAGCTGGGAGATGGGAAGGGCATATTCTGCCTCCTGGAACCCAAGTCCTTTCAGGACGCCGCGGACACGGCTGCGGTATTGATAGCCGTCACGCTGCGTGAACGCCTGCTGCAGACGGTCATATTCCTCCAGCAGCTGTGGAGCAGACGCACGGCTGATCTCATGTTCCAGCCTGCGCATGTCGTTTTCCATGCGGATCAGATCGTCGAAGACCGAGAGCAGGACTTCTTCGATCCGTTGGGTCGACGTATAATCGGAGGACTGCGGCAGATACCCGATCTTCAGGTCCCGCTGACGGTAGATCTGCCCTTCATCCGGTTCCAGATCTCCGGTCAGGATGCGGAGCAGCGTGGTCTTGCCGGCGCCGTTGACACCGACCATGGCCACCTTTTCATGTGCTTCTATGTGGAATGTGCAGTCCTTGAGCACTTCCTGTGTAAGGAAGGCTTTCCGGATGTGACTGCAGGATAAGATCATCACAATTCCCTTTCTTTTTGGTGTTTATAATCATGTACCTGATAATGATAGCAAAAAACATGAAAAAAGAAAAGACTGTTTTGCTGTGTTGGTGTATCGCGGACAGGTTTTTTTGTTAATATTATATTAAACCATGATTTCACATGGAAATCTGCTTGACGAAATATGCAGTGTATGCTAAAATGAGCCCACTAGTGATCTGCACCATGGAGATCCTAAAGATTTTTATGGAGGTCAGTTTCATGAAAACTGGAGTAGTAAAATGGTTTGACGCGAAGAAGGGTTTTGGGTTCATTTCCGTTCCTGAAGAGGACGATGTGTTCGTACATTTCTCCGCGATCCAGGGCGAAGGGTACAAGACCCTGGAGGAAGGCCAGCAGGTAGAGTTCGACATTGAAGAAGGACCAAAAGGCCCGCAGGCGTGCAACGTTGTGAAGCTGTAACATGAGGCTGCATTTCCTCTCCATTAGATTGAACACGCGTCTAGCGCAAAGGAAACTGATTATCACGAAGTGTTGTTCAAAGGATGGTCGTAACGATCATCCTTTTTCCTTGGATAAAAGCCTTTTTTTCTTGACAAGACAGGGGCTTTTTAGATATAATATATACGCTTGACTTTTTTAGAGTTTATGGAGGAAGACGAATCATGGGTCGTTTGAAAAATGTTTTCATCCTTCTGCTCGTGCTCATCGTCACGGCGGCTCTCTGCCTGCTTTCTTATGTAGGCTGGGGCAGCAGCACGCGCCTGGGTGTTAAGAATATCAACCTGGGCCTGGACCTGGCAGGAGGCGTTTCTATCGTTTATGAGGCGGAAGAGGGCAGCAACCCTTCCACTGATGAAATGAACGGTGCTCTGGCGGTCATCCAGCGTCGTCTGGATGCTAAGGGATATACCGAGGCCAGTGCATATATCGACGGTACGGAGCGTATCCGTGTGGATATCCCCGGCGTCAAAGATGCGAACGAGGCAGTTTCCGAGATCGGCAAGACCGCGCAGCTTACTTTCGTAGGTGTCGTCTGGTCCGACGTTCTGGCCGATACGGATTTCATCACGCCGTTTTATCAGCAGTATGTGGACGACGCGCTGGCCGCTATGGACGAGTCCGAGCGCGAGGAAGCCGATACGGACGCGCTGATGAGCGAGGCGAAGAGCTTCATGGCCAACTATCCGGGCTATACCGTGCAGGTCTATCCCGAGATCCTTGAGCAGGCTGTCGATCATGGCCTTGCCGAGGTCGTCGTGACCGGTTCCGACGTCGAGAAGGCGTCCTATCAGTACGGTCAGTACAGTCAGAGTTCGGCTGCTGGCCCGTACGTACAGCTGCGCCTGAATTCCGATGGTACCAAGAAATTCGCGAAAGGTACTGAAAAGTATCTGAATCAGTACATCGCGATCCGACTGGACGAAGTCGTCTGCAGTATGCCGACAGTCAGCGCCATCATCGAGAACGGTGAGGCGGTCATCAGCGGCAGCTATACAGAGGATGAGGCGAAAGCCCTTGCCGATGATATCAATGGCGGTGCTCTGCCTGTCCAGCTGAAGGTCATCCAGATGAACAGTGTCGGCGCCACGCTTGGCCAGGATTCCCTGCAGACCAGTATCGTGGCTGCCATCATCGGTTTCATCCTGATCCTTATCTTCATGATCATCTATTATAAGATCCCCGGTGTGGCTTCTGCGCTGGCGCTCATCCTGTATGTCGCTCTGGTGCTCCTGACCATCAATCTGTTCGATCTTACTCTGACCCTGGCCGGTGTCGCAGGTATCATCCTGTCCATCGGTATGGCGGTCGATGCCAACGTCATCATCTTCTCTCGTATCACGGAAGAACTGCGGCTGGGACGCGGCCTGCGCGTTTCCATCCACTCCGGTTTCCAGAAAGCGCTTTCCGCCATCCTGGATGGTAATATCACTACGCTTCTGGTCGCCATCGTTCTGTATGCTCTGGGCAGCGGTACCATCCGCGGCTTCGCGCAGACGCTGGCTATCGGTATCGTTCTGTCCATGTTTACGGCTCTGATCGTGACACGGCTTTATCTGAATCAGTTCGTCGCCCTGGGCACAGACAATCCGAAGGCATATACTTCCCTGAACTTCTTCAAGCACAAGGAAGCAGCCGCAAAAGAAGAAGCGTAAGGAGGTGCAGACCATGAAATTCAAGATCATTGAAAAAACCAAACTTTGGTTCATCATTCCGGCCTGCATCATCACGATCGGCCTTCTGTTCTTCATCATCCGCGGCTTCAATCTGGATATCGAGTTTGCCGGCGGTACCATGATGCAGATCAACATCGGGCAGGATTTCGATGCGCGCAGCGATATCGAGCCTATCGTCCGGGAGATCACCGGTGATACCAATCCGCAGGTCCAGAAAGTTTCCGGTGCGGGCGGCGATCAGCAGGTTTCCATCAAGGTCAAGGAACTGTCTTCCGAACAGGCTGTGGAACTGTATGAAGCCATCGCTGAGAAGTACGGCCTGGATACGGAGACCAACGCCAATCTGGTGGAGCAGGGCAGCATCAGCCCGACGATCAGCTCCGAAATGAAGAAGACGGCTACCACGGCGATCACTGTAGCGGTCATCCTCATGCTGATCTATATCACCATTCGTT
>JAFVHC010000040.1 GCA_017474705.1 Bacillota bacterium | reverse complement strand
GGCGGCGTCTATCAGCAGACGCCCATCCAGACCATGGCCGCGAAGTTCCCCGTCGGCTATGGTGAGACGACCACCGCATCCTTGATGGCCTACGGCTACGATCCGTACGTCACCGAGTGGAGTCCCTTCCATGGTGCCATGTATGCGGTGCTGGAATCCACCGCTAAGATCGCGGCGGCCGGCGGCGACTATCATAAGATCCACTTCACCTTCCAGGAGTACTTCGAGCGCCTGGATCAGGTGTATACGCGCTGGGGCAAGCCGTTCGCGGCTCTGCTCGGTGCCTATAAAGCCCAGAAAGAACTGGGACTTGCCTCCATTGGCGGCAAGGACTCCATGTCCGGATCCTTCGGAGAGATGCACGTCCCGCCGACGCTGGTGTCGCTGGCCGTAGCTGTGGCCGACACCCGGGAGATCCTGTCTCCGGAATTCAAAGCACCGGGCAGCAAGGTCCTGCTGCTGACCGTACCCTATCACGAAGATGCAACGCCGGATTGGCAGAAGGCCATGGAATTGTATGACATAGTCCATGCACAGATCCTTGCCAAGAACGTGACGGCCGCCTATGCGGTCGGTGCCGGCGGTGTGCTGGAAGCGGTCGTGAAGATGGCTCTGGGCAATCACTATGGTTTCAGCTTCGTAGACGATGCCCCGATCAACGAGGCGCCGGTCTATGGTTCCCTGGTCGTCGAAGTGCAGGAAGCGTCCGCGTTCGATGCCTTCGCCCCGAAGCTGCTTGGTAAAGTCATGGAGTACGGCACCTACACCTTCCGGGGACAGCAGGTAAGCACAGAAGACGTGCTCGCTGCTTATGAAGGCACGCTGGAGCGCATCTATCGGACCCGTACAAGCGTGGATCCGGACAGCGGCAAGAATGTCCCGCTGGTATCGGCTGCCGAGAAGCACGTGTACCAGGGCGATCCGCTGAAGGCCAAGCCGCGCGCATTCCTGCCTGTCTTTCCGGGCACCAACTGTGAATATGATACCGCCCGCGCCTTTGCCCGCGCCGGCGCCACTCCGGATATCTTTGTCTTCCGCAACCAGAACGAGCAGGATATCCTGTACTCCATCGAGGAAATGAAAAAACGCCTGGATCAGGCGCAGATCCTCATGTTGTCGGGCGGCTTCTCCGCCGGTGATGAACCGGAAGGTTCCGGCAAATTCATCGCTACTGTATTCTCCAATCCTGTGCTGATGGAAGCGACCATGCGCCTGCTGAACGAGCGTGACGGTCTGGCGCTGGGTATCTGCAATGGATTCCAGGCATTGATCAAGCTGGGTCTCGTTCCTTATGGTGAGATCCGTGATCTGAAGCCGGAGGCGCCGACTTTGACCTACAACCGGATCGGCCGCCATGCCTCCTGCATGGTCCGCACCCGTGTCGTATCGAACAAGTCCCCGTGGCTCGCGCTGTGCGAAGCCGGTGAGATCCATACGATCCCGATCTCCCATGGTGAAGGCCGTTTCATCGCCTCTCCGCAGATGCTGGAACAGCTGAAGGATGGTGGCCAGATCGCGACGCAGTATGTGGATCTCAAGGGCGAACCCAGCATGGAGACCGCCTTCAATCCCAACGGTTCTCTGTGGGCGATCGAGGGCATCACTTCACCGGACGGCCGTGTCCTGGGCAAGATGGGCCACACGGAACGTATCGGCGACCAGGTCGCCAAGAACGTGCCGGGTATGAAAGATCAGAAGATCTTCCTGGCCGGTGTACAGTATTTCCTATAAGATCAGTGAAATACATTGAAAGGAAAACACATTGGCATTTGGATCTAAATATGATATGACCCGTGGGCCGCTGCTCGGAAAGATGATCTCTTTCGCACTGCCGCTCATGGCCTCCGGCGTCCTGCAGCTTCTGTTCAACGCGGCGGATACCGCTGTCGTCGGCCGGTTCACCGGTCCGGAAGCTTTGGCCGCGGTCGGTTCCAACGGCGCCCTCGTCAATTTGATCGTGACGTTGTTCATGGGTCTGTCCGTCGGCACCAACGTGCTGACAGCCCAGTATCTGGGCTCCTCCCGCTATAAGGACGTGGAAGAGACGGTCCACACTTCGATCGTTTCCAGCGCTTTGTTCGGCATCATCCTGATCGCGCTGGGATGGATCTTCTCCCACCCGCTGCTGAAGGCCATGGGCACGCCGGACAACGTCATCAATCTGTCCAAGCTGTATCTGCGCATCTTCTTCTTAGGTATGCCTTCGTTGATGATCTATAACTATGGTTCCGCGATCCTGCGTGCCGTGGGCGATACACAGCACCCGCTGTTCTTCATGATGATCTCCGGCGTGATCAACGTCATCCTCAATCTGATCCTGGTCATCGTGTTCAAGATGGGCGTGGCCGGCGTCGCCATCGCAACGGTCGTCTCCGAGACCATTTCCGCGATCCTGGTCGTTCGTCTGCTGATGAAGACCAGCGAGATCTGGCGGTTCGATATCAAAGAAGCACGGATCACTTGGTCGAAGTTGCTGGCCATGACCAAGATCGGTCTGCCGGCGGGTCTGCAAGGCGCATCCTTCTCCATCTCCAACATCCTGATCCAGTCGTCGATCAACTCCTTTGGGTCAGCGGTCATGGCGGGCAACTCCGCAGCGGCCAACATCGAAGGTTTCTGCTATGTTGCGATGGATTCGTTCGCGCAGGCTTCCATCAGTTTCACCGGCCAGAACTACGGTGCAAGGCAGTACGCCCGCATCGACCGCATCCTGGTCTATACGTTGCTGCTGGGCACCGGCTCGGCCCTGCTGTTCGGCTTACCGGCCTATTTATTCGGCGGATCGCTGCTGAAGATCTTCTCCACGGACGCCGAGGTCATCAAGTTCGGTCTGATCCGCTTGGGCATCATCTGTACGATGCAGTTCATGAGCTGCTGGATGAGCACGCCCGGTAATGTCTGCCGTGCGATCGGCCATTCGCTGGTGCCGATGATCATCACGATCACCTGCATCTGCGTCTTCCGTGTGATCTGGATCTTTACCGTGTTCCAGGCGAACCGGACCTTAAAGACCCTGTACCTGTCCTATCCCATCACGTGGCTTTTGGCCGCGATCGTCGGGATGTGCTATTTCTTGTACATACGCAAGAAAGAACTGCGGCCGATCAAAGAAGAACCGGTATCTGAGTAAAATCAAAAGGGCATATGTCATGGATCATGGCATATGCCCTTTTTTGTCTAAAGCAGTTTATTCTTCACAAGCCGCCTTCTGGGTATTGATCTCGCGGATCACTTCCGGCGGGAATTTGGCGACGCGCTGATAGGTGTACAGACCATTTTGTTCCTGCTCAACGTCGGTCAGCTGGGTGTAGCAGAAGCCGCAGTGTTCGGGATTGTTCAGCAGCGCGGTGGTAAGGCCGCGGTACCGCTCGATGAACTCTTCAGCGGTCTTCGGCCCGATCCCATAGCCCCAGCCGTACACGTCGTCGGTCCAGCGGATCCCGCCATATTCACTGACGAACATGGGCTTGACGCCGTCATAGTGCTGGTGGCTTTCGAAGCGATCGTAGAGCGGAGCGCCCGGTGCGTAGCGCTTGGAGAAGATCTCCACGCTTTGCTCATAGTCGTGGGTATCGAAGATATCGGTCTCGGTGTGCCATCCGCCGCTCGCGTCGATGACAGGCCGTGTCTTATCGACAGCCTTTGTGGCTCGATAGGTGACGGACAACGTCAGGTCGCGCAGACCTTCATTGCTTTCGCCCCAGACCTCGTTGAAGGGGCACCAGCCGATGATCGACGGCGCATTATAGTCGCGTTCGACGACTTCCAGCCATTCGCGCAGGAAGATGCCCAACGTATGCGGTCGGGCCGGATCGATGCCCCAGCTGGGCATCTCGCCCCAGCAGATATAGCCCAGCCGGTCCGCGTGATACAGGAACCGCTGTTCAAAGACCTTCTGGTGCAGCCTGGCACCATTGAAGCCCATGGCCATGGACATTTCGATATCATGCGCCAAAGCTTCATCGCTGGGGGCTGTGTAGATACCGGTCGGATAGAACCCCTGGTCGAGGATCAGTCGCTGGAACAAGGGCTGGCCATTCAGCAGGAAAGTCTTACCGCGGAAGCAGACGCTGCGGAGGGCGAAATAACTGTCGATGGCATCGACGGTCCGGCCTTCCGCGGACAGTTCCAGACGCAGATCATACAGTGCGGGATGACCCGGTCCCCAAAGATGTTTATCGTCCACAGCGAGCAGCAGCTGTGCCCTGTCATCATCAATAAAGGCGGTCTTTACACCCTGCAGAGTGTTGTCGAAGGTTGCAGTGGCCGTCAGCCAGGCGTTCTTGATGGGACGGTTCAATTTGATGTCAATCAGGACGGTGCCGTTTTCCGCGTCCGGGGTAAGACGGAAGCTTTGGATGTAGGTGGCAGGCACCCATTCGACCCAGACCGTCTGCCAGATCCCGGTGGTACGGGTATAGGAGCAGGCATAGGAGTGATAGCGGTCGGACTGCTTGCCGAAGGGCTGACGGCCGCCCAGCTGATCATCATCCGCACACACGACCAGTGTGTTTTCTCCGACAGCCGCCGCTTCGGTGATGTCAAAGGTAAAGGAGACGTAGCCGCCTTCGTGGACACCCACGCTTTTTCCATTGACCCAGACCTCGGCCTTGTAATCCACCGCACCGAAGTGCAGCAGGACGCGGCCTTCCAGCGCCTCTTCCGGCAGATCGAAGGTACGGCGGTACCAAACGGCTTTCATGAAGTCTTTGTACTCGATGCCGGACAGCCTGCTTTCCGGGCAGAAAGGCACCTGAATGACCTGATCCAGCGGATCCTTTTCGATGAGGCCGCGGGCACGGCCGGACCCTGCGTGATCGATCTCGAACTGCCAGGGACCGTTCAGATTCAGCCAGGTATCGCGCCGCATCTGCGGACGCGGATATTCAGGACGAGGGATATTCATGACGGAATCCTCCTGTGTTTTTTAAATGATGATCCTGCCGCCATTATAACGAAGAAGAAGGAAAAAGACAAGCGAAGGAATGCATTCGTTTTGTACTGTTTTTTGTCATGAAAAGACATTAGAAATAGCTTTTCATAAGATAGAAGTTTTGCTATAATAGGTTGGTAACAGAATCTCAGGATAACGGAGGTGCCATCATGGAATACCGTGCGTTTGGACAGGATTATATCATCCGGCTCGATCCGGGCGAGGAAATACTCGAAACGCTGACCGCGTTCTGCAAGAAGGAAGACATCCGCCTGGGCGTCGTTTACGGGCTGGGTGCGACGGATCTTGTCACGGTCTGTGTGTATGATCTCAACGAGCAGGTCTTCAGTACCAAAACGTTTGAAGAGCCCATGGAGATCAGCAGTCTGACGGGCAATATCAATACCATGGACGGGGAGACGTACCTGCATCTGCATATCACGGTATGCGACAGGGCGCTTGCCGCACACGGCGGACATTTGAAAGCCTGCCGCATCTCCGCGACCGGAGAACTGCATGTACACAAGATCGAGGGCAGCGTGGACCGCAAAAAGGATCCCGTGACCGGCCTCAATATATTTGAATTTTAAGGAGAGAACCAAGTAATGAAAGACGAAACAAAAGTCCTGCATGCCGGGTATACACCGAAGAATACCGAGCCGCGTGTCGTGCCGATCGTTCAGAGCACGACCTATGTATTCGATAATACCGAAGAAGTCGCTGCTGTTTTTGATGACCCCACCAAAGCCTTGATCTACAGCCGCTTCGCGAACCCCACCGTCATGGCGGTGGAAGAGAAGATCGCGGCGCTGGAAGGCGGCGTCGGAGCCATGTGCACCTCGTCCGGCCAGGCGGCCAACCTGCTGGCCATCCTGAACATCGCGCAGGCGGGCGACAGCATCATCAGCACAGCGGAGATCTACGGCGGGACGGTCAATCTTTTCTCCTATACGTTCAAAAAGCTGGGCATCGAATGCATTTTCGTAGATAAGAACAGCACCGATGAGGAGATCAGCGCGCAGTTCAAACCGAACACCAAAGCCGTTTTCGGCGAGACCATCGCCAACCCGGCGCTGACCGTCTTCGATATCGAGCGCTTCGCGAAACTGGCGCATGCCCATGGTGTACCGCTGATCGTCGACAGCACCTTTGCCACGCCGATCCTTTGCAAACCTTTCGAGTGGGGCGCGGATATCGTCACCCATTCCACCACCAAATACATGGACGGCCATGCCGTACAGGGCGGCGGTGTCATCGTAGATTCCGGCAATTTCGATTGGAGCAACGGCAACTTCCCGGAGCTGGTAGAGCCGGATGAATCCTATCACGGCATCTCCTACGTAGAAACCTATGGCAAGATGGCCTATATCATCAAAGCCCGCATGCAGCTGATGCGTGACTTCGGTGTCTACCCGGCGGCGCATTCCGCGTTCCTGCTGAATCTTGGCCTGGAGACCCTGGCGGTCCGCATGCCGCGCTACTGCGAGAACGCGATGGTCGTGGCGAAATATCTGGAAGCAAACGAAAAGGTCGAGAGCGTCCGCTATCCGGGTCTGCCCGGCGACGAGGACTACGAGCTGTGCCAGAAGTATCTGAACGGCCACGCGAGCGGCGTCATCTCCTTCGTCATCAAGGGCGGCAAGGCGGCAGCCATGCGCTTCATGAATTCTCTGAAGCTGGCCTCCAACGAGGTCCACGTGGCGGATATCCGCACCTGCGTCCTGCATCCGGCCAGTGAGACGCACCGTCAGCTGACGGACGAGCAGTTGGTGGCCGCCGGCATCGACGCCGGGATGGTCCGCTTCTCCGTAGGTCTGGAGAATATCGATGACATCCTGGATGATCTGAAACAGGCTTTTGAACAGGTATAAGAAAAAAACGATACGAGGATGCCGACCATGATGGAATGGTTTGAAAAAGGGAAAAAGCAGGTCTGTTTTTTCGGACCGGAAGAGAAAGCGATCCAGGAACCGCAGATCCTGCATCTGAACCGGCTGGATCCGCGTTCTAATCTTGTGCCCGCATTGGAACGAGACGTGTTCTATCGGGACAAGGAATCTTCACCGCTGGTGCAGAGCCTGAACGGGATCTGGCAGTTTTCCTACCAGAAGGACGATCTGCTGGAGGACTTTTTCGAGCCGGCCTATGATGACAGCCGGTGGGACAGGATTGAAGTGCCGTCCATGTGGCAGTATCAGGGCTACGGACAGTGCCGGTATACCAACACGGAATATCCCATCCCCTTCGATCCGCCATACATCAGCTGTGAGGATCCGGTAGGATACTACCGGACGACGTTTACCGTCCAGGCGCCGCAGGCGATCGGCGGTTTTACGCGCAAGATCCTGCATTTCGGCGGTGTGGACAATGCTTTCTTCGTCTGGTTGAACGGTGACTTCATCGGCATGGCCAAGGGCAGCCGCATCCCGGCGGAATTCGATATCACCAACCAGGTGCAGGAAGGCGAAAATGTCCTGGCGGTCAAGGTCTACACCTGGTCGGACGCCACGTACCTGGAGAACCAGGATATGCTGATGGCCAATGGCATCTTCCGGGATGTGTACATCCTGCACACGCAGGAAGTCAGCCTGTGGGATTATCGTGTGCGTACGGAACTTTCAGGCCGATTCACCATCGACGTCGATCTGCTGTACGAAGGGCAGAGCGGGTATACCGTGGCGGTTACATTGGACGGGCAGACGCGGGAATTTTCCGCGGCAGAACTTTTGACCTACACGTTCGATATCAAGGATCCGCACCTGTGGAATGCGGAGGATCCTTTCCTGTACGATCTGTACATCGAACTGAAAAAGAACGGCGCCGTGTACGAGGTCTACAGCAAACGGGTCGGCATCCAGCATACCGAAGTCCGGGGCAATCAATTCCTGGTCAATCAATTCCTGGTCAACGGGACGCCGGTGATCATCAAGGGCATGAACCGGCATGAGTACAACTGCCGGACCGGCCGTACTATCACTGTGGAGCAGATCTAGCAGGAGCTTGATCTGATCAAGGCGAACAACCTGAACGCGAT
>JAFVHC010000039.1 GCA_017474705.1 Bacillota bacterium | reverse complement strand
CGAGCTCCGTCGCGGAATATCGGCCTTTGTAGAACAGTTCTTGCTGCTGATGGACCATGCCCAGAGACTGGTTGTTCATGATGACGGTGATGATCGGCAGCCCATAGCTGACGGCCGTCGCGGCCTCGATCATGTTCATGTGGAAAGACCCATCCCCTGTGATATGGACGACCGTCCGGTCCGGGAAAGCGCATTTCGCGCCGATCGCGGCCCCATATCCATAGCCCATGGCACCAAGACCGCCGCTGGTCAGGAACAGACGCGGCCGCGCATGTTCCACCTCCTGCACAGCCCAGATCTGATGCTGACCCACGTCCGTCGTATAGATGGCTTCCGGCCCGGCCAGTGCGCTGATGATACTCAGGATCTGCCGCGGCGGGAACTGCTCGGGTTCCGGCTGTATCTCCTGCGCTCGGTGCAGTTCGATCTGCCTTTTCCAGAGTTTGTGCTCCTTTTTACGGACCTTCGGCAAGAGCATCTCCAGCACCTGCTTCGCATCACCGATCACCCTATGATCGACAAACACGTTTTTGTTGATCTCACTGGGGTCGACATCGATCTGCAGTTTCTTCGCGTCCTTAGCGAAAGTATCGAATTTCAGTGCGACCCGATCAGAGAAACGGGCGCCGACCGCGATCAGAAGATCGGCTTCCGCGACCGCCCGATTGGCGGTCTCCGTACCATGCATGCCGACCAACCCGAGATTCAGAGGATCACTGGTATCGATGGCGCCCATGGCCATCATGGTCCATACTGCGGGGATCCCGGCTTTATGCATGAGTCCGACAAGCACAGCCTCGGCCCCGGAGGACACCACACCGCCGCCGCAATAGATCAGCGGACGCTTTGCGCGATCGATCATTGCCGCCGCCAGCTTCAGGTCTGAAACAGACGGTACCACCGGTATCTCATCCGGTACCGGCTCCGGCTTTTCATATTCTGCCGTCTGCTGCATCACGTCCCGCGGAATATCCACGAGCACCGGCCCTTTGCGGCCTTCCTGTGCGTAATAGAATGCTTGTCTCAGGATCTGTGCCAGTTCTGACGCGTCCTGGACGACATAGTTATGTTTGGTAATCGGCAGCGTGATCCCGGCGATATAGACCTCCTGGAAACTGTCTTTGCCGATCAGCGGCCGGCTGACGTTGCCGGTGATGGCGACCATCGGTACAGAATCCATAAACGCTGCAGCGATGCCCGTCGTCAGATTGGTGGCGCCGGGACCGCTCGTGGCCAGTACGACACCGGTCTTGCCGGTAGCCCTGGCATAGCCGTCTGCCGCATGCGCCGCACCTTGTTCATGCGACGTCAGGATATGACGGATCTCCTGTTGGTGATCGTACAGCGCATCGTACAGATCCAGCACCGCGCCGCCCGGATATCCGAACAGTGTATCCACGCCCTGCTCCAGCAGGACCCGGACAAAGATCTCCGATCCTTTGAGTTTCATGCCGTACGTTCACCTCCTATATGATTTAATATACACGCAGCTTCGCTTACGCTCTCGCTGCGCTGAAACACTCGGACCCTGTATATCAAAAATGCCCTTGCCTCGAAAAGAGACAAGGGCCATAAAACTCCTGCGGTACCACTCTTATTGCCGTGCTGAAAAACACGGCCACTCGTGACGTACGTAACGTGTACGGGCCGGCTGACGCTTAGCTTTTGCCTCACCTCAGCAGCTCCGGGGCGACCTTCCGCTGTTCTTTCCGTGCTGCCTCGCACCGGCCGGCAGTTCTCTGAACGTACTCGAAGAAGCGTACTCCTCCCCTTCCATGCTATTGAATGGTAAAATTATAATCTTTCCGCACGTTTCTGTCAATCCATAAAATATACAAGTTTTTTATGCAGAGGCCGCATAAAATGGGTATTTTAGGCTTTTTTCAACGCCCAGAAAGCCACCGCGCTCGCTGCCGCGACGTTCAGCGAATCCACTCCATGCATCATGGGGATCTTCACTGTGTAATCGCAGTCCGCGATCGTACTGTCCTTCAGGCCGTCGCCCTCGGTCCCCAGGATGATGGCCAGACGATCTTCCTTGGCCAACACCGGATCATCGATGGAGATGGTATCGTCCTTGAGTGCCATGGCTGCCGTTCTGAACCCATGTCTGCGCAGGATCTCCATACCTTTGTCCGGCCAGTCCTCCGGGATCCCACCCAGGAAGGTCCATGGGATCTGGAAGACCGTGCCCATGCTGACACGGGCCGACCTGCGGTACAGCGGATCACTGCAACCGGGTGTCAGCAGCACAGCGTCCATGCCCAGCGCAGCCGCCGACCGGAAGATGGCGCCGATATTGGTCGGGTTCATCACGTCTTCCAGTATTACGATGCGGTGTGTGTCCGGCCGGGACAGGATCTCCTCCGGATCCGGCAGGGGCAGACGTTCCATGGCGCACAAGACGCCCCGGGTCATGGCATAGCCAGTCAGTTCCTGCAGGACTTCCCGTTCCCCGGTGTAGACCGGCAGATCCTCCCACCGCGGATCTGCTTCCAGATAACGGAACAGATCTTTCGCCTTGGTCTCCAGGTGTTTGGTCTCCAGCAGGATCGAGATCGGCCGGTGCCCCTTCTCCATGGCCCGTTCGATGACATACGGGCTTTCCGCAATGAAAAGCCCGCCGTTTGGTTCATAATAATGCAGGAGCTGCCGCTCCGTAAGCCGGGCGTAAACGTCCAGTTCCGGGGCGGACAGGTCCTGTACGACTTGTATTTTGGGCATTTTACTTCGTTACGACCTCGATACGGAAAGTGAAGCTCTTCGGCTGGTCTTTCAGATACAGCTTATACTTCGGCAGCGCTTCCGGTCCGCAGCTGGCGGATCCGATACCGGTCTGCGCCAGGTCGATATCCACGATGGTGCTGTCGATGTGCTCGAGCTGGTACTCGTGCCAGGCTTCGGTCAGCTGGGCATCGGTATAATCGTGCGCCGTGAAGGTGAACGGAGCGGAGACCGCGCTGAATTTAAATCCCGTGCCGCGCTGGTTGGTCACGGTCAGCTCGCGCACGTCGGTGCGGGCGCCGTTTTCCTGCATGCGGGCATAGCTGGTGTGCAGATCCTCAACGTCGGCCTCATACCAGCCGATGTTCGAACCCCAATTGCGGTCCACATAGTTCTCTTCCGGACCGCGGCCGAACCAACCCACGGTCTCCAACGTCGGGTTGAGACCCATGGTCACGCCCAGGCGCGGCCACCAGAACTCTTCCGTGGTCTTCGGATAGGTCAGTTCCTCATAAGAAGTCGTGACGTCTACCTTGCCGTCTCCGTACACCGTGTAGGTCTGCACCGTATCCAGGACCACCGGGTTCGGGTTGGCGCCCCAGCGCTGATGGAAGGTCAGACTGATCTTGCCTTCTTCTTCCGTGATGACCGGTTCTTCGATGTGACGCGGTACCAGACGGTCCAGGCCGCGGTTGAGCCATTTCATGGTGGCACCGTTGCCGAAACCGGTATCGTTATCCATCGGCGCTCTCCAGAAGTTCTGACGGATGGGCAGGGCCAGATAGTCACGGCCGCTCTGCCGCCACTCGGCCAGTTCCCCGTGCAGCAGGTCGAAGATCAAGGTGAAATCTTTGCCTTCGATGATGTAATCCAGACCGTCGCAGGTGCCCTTCAGCGGTTCGGCCGTCTCCGGTTCCTCCACTTCCAGCCCCTCGTTGAGGACGAACTGTTCGGAAGCGATCTCGAAGCCGGCATCCGCCCAGTTGTTGCCCTTCTTCAAGGTAAAGGACAGGTTCAGGAACGCTTCTCCTTCCGGTACTTCCGCCGGCAGGACATACGAAGCGGTCGTCCCGGGCTTCTGCGCGTCGATATTGATCTCGCCGGCTTTCAGAACGACGGCATCCTGCACCAGTTCCCAATGACCGATAACCTCATCGGAGAGGAAATTATAGTGGCTGATGACATCGACTGTCAGCGGCTCTTCGCTCTTCAGCGCGAAGTACAGGGGCTGATAAGCCTTCTTCACTTCGACCATGCAGGGATGCGGGGTCTTATCGGAGGCGATCAGGCCGTCATTGCAGAAATTGCCGTTGGCGCCGCGGACTTCGAAGGGCATACCATAGTCGTTGCCGCCGGCCCAGTACATATCGCCCTCATCGGTATAAGCGCGCAGGCCATGGTCCTGCCACTCCCAGATGCAGCCGCCGACGAGACGCGGATGCTTCTCGAAGGCGTCCATGTATTCCTGGAAGTTGCCGAGCGCGTTGCCCATGCTGTGGGCATATTCGCAGACGAAGAACGGGCGGTCGTCCTCGCGGTTGGCATACCGCTCCAACGAAGCGATGTCCGGATACATGACGGATTCAAAGTCTACGCAGGGATCCCACGGGGTCTTCTCACGAGCTTCCCGCATGGCGTACATCTTCTGCGGATCCTTCATGACTTCTTCGAAGTTGATCTCCGGCATCTCACGCGCGGCTTCATAATGGACCAGGCGGTCGTCGATCGCTTTCGCGACTTTGGAACCGGCACGGTGGTTGTCGCCGAAACCGGACTCATTGCCCAGGGACCAGGCGATGACGCTGGCATGGTTGCGGTCACGATAGACCATGCGCTCGATGCGGTCGACATAGGCGTACTGCCAGGCAGGATCTTTGGAAAGCATGCTCCAGCTGATGGCGGTCATGCCATGGCACTCGATATCGGCCTCATCCAGTACGTACAGACCATATTCATCGGCCAGCTCATAGAAATAAGCATCGCTCGGATAATGGCTGGTACGTACGAAGTTGACGTTGTGCTGTTTCATCAGAAGCACATCCTCCAGCAGGGCTTCACGCCCCACGGCCCAGCCGGTATCGGTATTGGTGTCATGATGGTTGACACCGCGGGATTTGATGGCTACACCGTTGACCAGTACTTCCACGCCTCGGCGTTCCACCGTGCGGAAACCGACACGGACGGGTACGAATGTGC
The DNA here is from genome assembly GCA_017474705.1 of Bacillota bacterium. Taxonomy (GTDB): domain Bacteria; phylum Bacillota; class Clostridia; order Lachnospirales; family Bianqueaceae; genus RUG159. The sequence goes on along the minus strand of JAFVHC010000039.1, from coordinate 342 downwards.
CGGCCGCTTCCACGATGAGCGTATACAGATACGGATCCTCCGCGCTCCACAGGTGCGCGTCCTTAAGATCGATCTCAAAGGAAGTGCCTTCTGCCTCCCCGACCTTGGCAAGATCGCCGGTCGTATCGTACAGGCTGGCCTTGACCTCGGCTTCCCCCGCGAGCTTGACTTCGGCTTTCAGTTTGCCGTTCATGTCGGCCTTCACATAGATATCTCGGATGTAGGCTTCTTTTTCGGTGGCTTGCAGGCTGACGTTGCGGAAGATACCGGACATGTGATACATGTCCTGGATCTCCAGGTAGCTGCCGTCGCAGAACCTGAGCACGGAGACCGCCAGCAGAT
>JAFVHC010000038.1 GCA_017474705.1 Bacillota bacterium | reverse complement strand
GTCTAAATTGTCACTGATCAGCTTCTTGGCTCTCTCTTCGGGCGTTGCCATCCGGATCACCGCCTTTCTTCTTCCCGGCTACCTCCATCAGCTTGGCGTCGATCAGCCACTTCAGCACGAATCTTGGTACCAGAATCAGATCCTCGTCGGCCTTTCTGCTTCTTCCGGTCATCTTCGGACTGTGCAGAATCTCAGCTGTCAGGGGATACACATCGTCCCATTGTTCCATGCCGATCCCAAACAGGGAAGAGACCGCGTGGACACGGATCTTCTCGGAGATCGTTTCCACTTCCATGATATACCGATCGACGTCGTCTGACAGATCGGCCTTGGTCAGGATGGCCACAGGAACGGCGCCGCCCTGCAGTGCGACGCTGGCATAGCGGGCGATCCGATTGTAACTATAATCCTCGTTCAGAGCCGTGACGATAAAGAGATAGTCGACGTTCGCGGCCATATATTGAGAAACGCCGGTCTTGGACTGATCCGGCCGCCGCAGCAGTCCGGTCCTTTCACAGACGGATAGTATGATGGAATCGCCCATTCGATTGTACTGGAAAGTGACGTAGTCCCCGACGACCGGCAGCTGGTCCGCGTCTTGTTCGTAAAAGCTTCCCTTCAGTTTCGCTGGCAGTTCCTGCTCCCAGAATCGAATGATATAACTGTTCTTGCGTACCTCGGCGATCCGGCCGAGTTTTTCTTTATGCAGCCACTGGCAGGAGAGCTGCAGCGGTTTGTAGAAGGGGAACTGCCGGGTGTAGGCCTCGATCTCCGATGCATCCTCGCAGGTCTCGAAGACCGGTGCTTCGTAGAAGGTCCCATGGACCAGCGCAAAGTCTTCATTGAGCGGCAGAGCCATGAACGCGTCTGCATTGCCGAAGGCGGGATGTACGATCCCGAAATGATCGCAGGTCCTGAACCCGAATTTAGGATAATAGTCTGGTTCGCCGGTGATGACGATCCCTGGGAATCCGGTCTCCCTGGCAAGTTCGATGAAAGTATGCAGGAGTTCGGCCCCGACACCTGAAGCAAACAGCGTCGGTTCCACGGCGAGGGGACCGAAAGTGAGGACTTCATGCACCTGATCTCCATCGACCACTTTGGATCTCGATGCGAAAATGGCACCGACGATCCGTCCGTCGACTTCGGCGACCCGGCTCAGTTCGGGCAGGTATTCTTCTGCGCCACGCAGTTTATGGACCAGCAGATGCTCATTGCAGCCGGGACCGTGCAGGTTCCAGAAGGCTCGAAGCACCATATGTTCCGTGTTGTAATGATCTTCTTGTGTTTCTTTTCTGATAATGATGTTCAATGCAGGATATCTCCATTTTCTCTTGATTTTGATTTTTACCGTTGACAGATCGTATGGAGACCCCGGGATTTTGGACAATAAAAAACCGTGACAAGGATGCCACGGTTTATTGCATACATTAACAGATCCTTACCGGATCAGGAAGGATAAACCGAGGTCATCATACGAAAATCCAATACAATAGCCATTTTCTTCGCAGTCATCATGATTTCCTCGCTTTCCATAAGATTTGCAACTCTGCCGCTGATTCTATCAAATTATTCTGCTGCTGTCAATATCATCCTGCAGAAATCCTCGATCTCGGCCTTCCTTGCTTCTACAGCCTCTTTATACTCCACGGAACACAGACCGAGCCTGCCACAGCACTCGATCTCCATATGGCCGTAAAAATGTTCGATGCTGCCGATGATCCGTTCGCATTCCTTCATGCCGGGACCGGTGCGCAGGGCGATCGCGTAGCCCTTCTTGCCGGAAGGGATCGTCTTATGCGGTTCATGCGTATTGCACCAGGGCGTACATCTGTCGATGAAGGCTTTGAACTGGCCGGGGATATCCGCCCAATAGGAGGGGGAGACCGTTATGATGATGTCTGCCGAAGCGAATTCGCTCATCAGAGCGTCCACGTCATCGTGCTGGATGCATTCTGCCGTGGTATGACAGCTCCGGCAGCCTTTGCAGAACGCGAAATGATAGTCGTCGATACAGACGGTCTTCGTGTCGAACTGCGGGGACAGCTGTGCGGAGACGATCCGAACGATCTCCGCCGTCGCTCCGTTGCGGACCGGGCTTGCGTTGATGACGAGAGCTTTCAAAGAATACCTCCTTGCGTATATGCGGCCGGATCTTCCAACAGCGGCCGGCACCAGGACAGTACCGTCCGCTTCATGGACTGCACGTCCAGGACACCGTAGGCGAAGCCCTTGCGTAGCAGTTCTTCCGGAATGAAGGCGTCGTACTTGTCGAAGAGCGGTACCTCGCCAGGATAGACCAGTTCCATAGGATCAAAATCCTTGGACGCTTCTTCGCCCACCACCTGGAAGAATTCCTCCGGCGTGGCTTTCATGGTGAACTGCATGAAATAGGGACGGGACGAGGAGAGACCTTTGAGGCCGAGCCGGGCGGCGCAGCGCAGTTTCAGAAAACGTTCCAAGGCCAGGAAGGAGTAGGAGCCCAGCCAGGGGAAAAGACAGTACATCTGCCCGCCCAGGCAGATCAAGGGTTGACGCAGAAGGCCGCTGTTATATGCTGCCTGACGTGCCAGCCGCAGACGTGTCTGACCGCTGGCCATCAGGTACGGATAGGTCTTGTCCTCCTCCAGCACCTTGCGCATGCGAAGCAGGATCCGGTCATGGATATCACCCGCACACTGGCCGAAATACGCCGGGACCTTGCCCAGCACAGGTTCACAGTAGATCAAGTGGCGCTTCGGATCGATCTCGTCCACGGTCCAGACGTGGCCGGCCAGGGCGATCTTTTCCCCCACGGGCGGCGGCTGGACGATGGTGCCGATGTCCTGTCCCTCACAGCGGACCGTGAATTCCTCGCTGTCCTGGAAGACGGCCAGGAACTTATAGGAGGAGATCTCCCGCTCACCGGCGAGGCCTACGATCAGGCCGCCCTCGTCTGTGCGCTGCAGCTGCTCGGTCTCGATCAAGTGCAGGAGCAGTGTGCGGTAGTCCTCCGGCGTGATGCGGTGGAAAGGACTTAACGTAAGCACGCGAGCTGCCAGCTCTTTCGGGGTCAGTTCTCCGCAGGAAGCCAGTGTACAAAGCGTTTGGTGGTAGAGCAGGCTGAAGGGCAGACGGTCCAGCCTGGTAGGCTCGACCCAGCGGTCTTCCAGATAGAGCTGGATCAGCGCGATGCCCTGGAGCAAGGTCCAGGGCAGAGTCTCCGGCAGCATGGCGCGCGGCTCGGATTCGTCCTCCCGGATGACAAAGTACATTTCCGGCGGCTGCCCGCGCCGGCCGGTGCGTCCCATGCGCTGCAGGAACGAAGAGACCGTGAATGGGGCATCGATCTGGAAGGCGCGCTCCAGACGGCCGATGTCGATACCTAATTCGAGGGTAGCCGTGGTGACCGTGGTCTGCAGCTGCTCCTCATCTTTCATGATGGTCTCGGCCGTTTCCCGGAAGGAAGCGGAAAGATTGCCATGATGGATCAGAAAGCGGTCCGGCTCATGCTGGGCGTAGCAGTAACTGCGCAGCGTCGTTGTGACAGCTTCACATTCCTCGCGGGAATTGACGAAGACCAGGCATTTCTTCCCTCGGGTATGTTCGAAGATGTATTTCAGACCGGGGTCGGAGCGTCGGGGGGCCAGGTCAGTGGGCGTATCCAGTGAAAGTTCCGCAGGTTTCCCGGGGATCAGATCCCCGTCCGGCTCCGTCTCGATCAGCGCGGAAGCAGCGGCTTCCAGAAGTTCCGGACCCTTTTCTTCGTTTTCATCCCGCTGCACATAGAAGTGTTCCATGGATAAGCGCCAGCGGATGCCTTTGGCCTCGATCTTCGGGACCAGGGTCTCCCGCGAAGTGCCATGTGCCAGAAAAGCGGCTACGGTCTCCGGGTCTCCGATGGTGGCAGACAGACCGATGCGTCTGGGATCCGCGCCGGAAAGGCGGCAGAGCCGTTCGATCAGGCAGAGGGTCTGCGCGCCGCGGTCCGCCCGCATCAGCGAATGGACTTCATCGATGACGATATAGCGCAGGTCACTGAACAGGGTGCTGATGTAATTGTGCTTGTGCATCAGCAGAGATTCCAGCGATTCCGGTGTGATCTGCAGGATGCCGGAGGGATGCTTCAATAGTTTGTTTTTATGGCTCTGGGAAACGTCGCCGTGCCAGTGCCAGACCGGGATGCCGGCTTCCTGGCAAAGGTCGTTCAAACGCTCGAACTGGTCGTTGATCAACGCTTTCAGCGGCCCGATGTACAGGGCGCCGACGGAACGGGGCGGATCCTCCACGAATTCCGTAAGGATGGGAAAGAATGCGGCCTCGGTCTTGCCGGAAGCGGTGGAAGCGGTGAGGAGCAGATGACAATCCGAATTGAAGATAGCATCACCTGCTGCTACCTGGATGGCCCGAAGCGACTCCCAGTTGTTCCGATAGATAAAGTCCTGGATGAAAGGCGCGTAACGGTCAAAAACAGTACTCATAATTCGAACTCCGCAAAACCTGCCTCTTCCGCCTCTTCCTCGCCTGGCAGAACGACCTGATAGCTGCCTTCACCGATCAGCCGGCGGGCCTCCATGGAAGGATTCTGATACAAGATATCCATCAGCTCGATGAAATCCCGGATGACCTCGCGCGGCGTGATGTGGGAAGCGGCGCCGACACGGCCGAATTCAGCCTGCAGGAAGGCGATACGGTCCTCCTGGGTCAGACGTACGGGATAGTCATATAATACAGCGTGGATCTCGGCCAGTTTTTCCGTAAGGACCAGCAGCTCCTCGTTGGTCAGCGGCACCAGACGAATGATCGGCGCCAGCATGTCCTTCATGCCGTCGGATGCGAACCGGCCCTCGGACAGACGGGAGCGCAGGGCTTCATAGCTGTAGATGCCGCGCCGGGTATCCTCGATGCACTGCGGCGTACCGCAGAAGACGAAGCCCACATAGGGAGCCTTGCCCTGCAGCGTATCGTTGTAGAGCGTCAGGATCTTCTCATAATTGTACTGCCGGGTGATGCTGTTCGGGATCTTATAGATATTGACCAGCTCATCGATGAGGATGAGCATGCCGCTGTAACCTGCTTTCTTCAGGAAAACAGCGAATAATTTGATGTATTCGTACCAATCATCGTCCGTGATGATGATATTGACGCCCAAAGCGGCGCGGGCTTCGGTCTTGGTGCCGTATTCCCCGCGGAACCACTGGATGACCCGTGCTTTGAGATCGTCGTCACCCTGTACGTAGGCCTGATAGTATAAGGTCAGCAGACGGGCGAAATCGAATCCATGGACCAGTTCGTTGAGGGACATGATGACCTCGCGGATGCGGATCTCGGTACGGGCGGAAAGGCGCGGATCGGTCGCGGAAAGACCGGCTTCCGCCGCTGCCTCGGCCTGGACGTTGCTGATCCAGCGGTCCAGGATGAGCCCCAGGGCACCGCCTTCCGGCCGCGTCTTCGTGGAAAGATTGCGGATCAGCTCTTTATATGTGGCGAGCCCCTGACCGTGGGTGCCCTGCAGCCTTCGTTCGGGGCTCAGGTCGGCATCGGCGACCACGAAGCCGCGGTCCATGCAGTGGCTGCGCAGCGTCTGCAGCAGAAAGGTCTTGCCGCTGCCGTATTTACCGCACAAAAAGCGGAAAGAAGCTCCGCCGTCCGCGATGATGTCCACGTCGTGGAGGAGGGCCGTGATCTCCGCCTCGCGGCCTACCGTGATGTAAGGCAGACCGATGCGCGGTACGACACCGCCTTTCAGGGAATTCATGACCGCGGAAGCGATCCGTTTGGGTATTTTCATGATTGGATCAATCCTTTCAGATCATCGATATAATCCTCGACCGGTACCGGCCGGTCCCCATCCCATTCGATGGCGGTATCGGCCAGCAGATCGTACAGTGCTTCGTTGATATGGTCCACCAGGACCGAGAGGATCAGGCCGTGGGCGGAGAGCAGATCCTCATAGGGACGCCCTTCCAACAGTGCACGCAAAAACTGTGCCTCCACACCGGATAAAGGTCCGGTAGCAGATCCCTGCACCAGGACGGCTGGCGCGGGAGGCGCTGCTTCCGGTTCGATTTCCTCTTCCACGATGAGCCGGTCCATGGTGCGGGCGGAGGAGGCACGGATCGCTTCGAGGCCGGAGAGGTCGAAAGACAGCTTTGCTGCTTCAGCGGCTTTGGCCGCGGCTTCTGCGGCGGCTTGTTCTTTCCGGTCTTCCTGGATGATCCGGATGAGCATGGCCTCTATATATTTTGGCGTTCTGCCATCATCCCGTAGCTTTGCATCAAAACCGTACTGATCCCGCAGGATGCGGTCGCAGCTTTTGAGCAGATGCCCCAGTTCCTTGCTGCCGTGCAGCCTGCCCTGATAGCGGGTCACGGTCCACCAGCGGCCGCGGCATTGATACATCATATACGGGCTGACCTGATAGGTATAGTCCGGATGTGTCGTATAGTCGTAAAAGATGGCATTGCGGAAGAGCACATAGCTGGATGCAGCCTGACGGCCGAACAGGCTTTCCGTGAGGGAAGTCTTCCTATGCCGGTCGTAGTAGACGGACAGCTCGTCGAAAAAACGGGAGATGACGCGTTCTGTGAGTTCCGGATGTTTTTTGCGGAAAGGCGAGCGGTCCAGGTCATAGGAAGAGAGGGCTGTCAGCGATTCCAGAAAAGAAGCATCGTCATGGTGTTTCTTTCCCAGAACGATGGAAAGGGCCTTGTCGAAGGACTCCTGTTCAGGATCGGCCAGAAGTGCCGGATCCAGATGATGATACAGGACGAAGTCCCTGAGCCAGTGGGCAGCGTCTTCCTGAGACAGAGGATCGGCCTTGATGAGCAGATGCAGGATGCGTGTCAGCTTTTCATAGCCATCCTCCGCATCTGCCGCGCCGATCAGGTGCAGCAGTTCGAACGTATGTATTTTATAATAATCGGGACAGCCTATGACCTCCTGCCCGCGGCGGTAACGGGTGCGCCAGGTAAAATAGCCTCGCAGCTGAGTGTTCGTCAACGATTGATACGTGGGCAGATAGTGCATGGTCAGGCCGTTGTACGGCTGTGTATCCTCATAGTTTTCCATGAAACGTGCCTGGCGGTAGAATACCTCTTCGCGTGGCATGTAGAGCGCCTCAGTGGAGGAGGCCATGCGGCGCATTTGTTCAAAAGCCTGCGGAAGGACGGGCATGGAGATGGGCTCCGGCTTTTGCGGCTTCGGCCGTTCGAGATCGGAAGCGCGCCGTACGATCGGCTCATCGCGGTAAACCATGGACTGCATGTTCTTCCGGGACTTGAGGGCGTCGTTGAGCGTGCTGCCCAGGATATCCAGGATGCGTTTGCCAAGATCGGACATGTGCGGCCTCCTTTCTGATCGAAATGCGAACAAATGTTTCTGTCATTATAGCACAATACCTATTGCGGTGCAAGTCTTAAGGATCGTGTAATACAGCTTTTACTTGCGTATTCTTGACATGTGTGGTAAAATGGCCTTTGCATCATATACATAAAATCATCTGCGGTGTCCGCAGAGTGTTAGAAAGAGGTGGGCTCATGCTCAGCCGTGAAAAGATCCGCATGATGGCGCAGGCGGCCGTGTACGAAAAATCGTACTATCGCAAGGACATGTTCGTCGAGCGTTATTTCAAGAACGACTATATCGGCCTGGAACGTTTGAAAACGAAGATCTGGATGACCGTCTTTTTCGCTATGTATGTGGCAGCCTATATCTTCGATCTGGTCTACATCGAGCAGATCGACCTGCTGCATTTCAACTATAAACAGTTCGCGGTCAAGGCCATCATCGTATATCTGGTGCTCAGCGTGATCATCTCCGTACTGACATCAGCGGTCTACGGACCGAAATACGAGCGGGCCAACCGCCGCATGAAAGCATATTACGATCAATTGGAAAAGATCAATCTGAAAGGCTGAGACTATTCATGAAGTTCATTTATCTGGTTCGCGGCATCATTGCCAAAGCGATCAAGTTCGTCAACCTGCCGCTGATGCTGTTCATCAAATTCGCGGCATATTTCTGGCTGTTCCATTACGTCGCAGGTATGGATGGCTTCCTGCCGGGTCTCAAGATCAATTCCATCATGATCCAGATCGTGCTGGCAGTCATCTCCACCATCCTGCCGAACCGCTGCGGCGTGCTTCTGGCCATAGTTCTGGGACTTGCCAACATCTGGAAGATCACAGTGCTTGGCACCGCTGTCACCGGTATCCTGTTTTTCCTTGTCTATATCACCACCAGCCGGCTGTTCCCGGATCAGGTCTACATGCTCATACTGGTGCCCCTGGCACTGCATTATAAGCTGTATCTCATGCTGCCCATCGTGGCGGGCATGTATGTCGGCGTCATCTCCATCATCCCCATGATCCTTGGCGTCATCTTTTCCATCCTGCTGGGACTGCTGCCGGAGTTCATGAAGCTGCAGATGCCCGCCAAGGTGGACGAAGTGCCGCAGATGCTGGCCAACGTCTTCAAATATGTATTCGGTCAGGTGCTGCACAATGATACGCTCATCTTCCTGATGATCCTCTTTACGGTCATCGTAGTACTCATCTACCTGCTGCGCAAGATCGACGTCAATTACGCTAATTATATCGCGCTGCTGGCCGGCTGCGTCGTAGGTGTTGTGTGTATCTCCATGGCCCGGATGACATTCACCATCCCGGAATCTTCCGAGACGGTCCTGAAGTATGCCATCGGTACGTTCCTGATCCTGTCCTTCTGCGAATTCTTCCGAACGGCGCTCAATTATGAGGCCATACAGCGGCTGGCCTTCGAGGACGATGAATATCAATACCACGTCACCGTGATCCCGAAGGTAGGCATCCCGGATTTCGAAAAGCCGAAGAAGGAGGAGCCGGAAGCGGAGGAGGAAGAGGCCGACGAGCCGGAGCAGACCATCGATACGAAACCCGGACAGGGCAGGCGTGAACAATTGGATATCCCGCCGGCGCCCGTACCGCAGAGACCGGCAGAGCGGACACCTGTATCAGGGCAGACGCGCCGCCTGGACGCGGTGCAGGAGCAGCCCAAAACCCCGGCAGCGGAAGATATCACCGCGCCTCAGGAGCAGGCGGCTGAACTTTGGCTCGACGAACCGCAGCCGGAACCGGCGGAGGAGATCCCGTTCCAGCCGGAGCCTCAGAACGCACTGCCGGAAGAGCAGCAGCCGGCACCAACAGCTGAAAAACCCGCGCCATCACAGGCGGATGACTCCATCAGCAGCTTTTTTGAAGAAGAATAAAACCAAGACCCTTTCCCGAAAAAATAACGGGAAAGGGTTTTATTTTACAATGAATAATGGTATAATCTATACAATAGTGGAAAAGTATGCACGGAGGCAGCTGCAGCTATGGTACAATTTTTTGAATCGCTGTTGGATTGGAGATCGGATCTGGCCGCCTGGGCCATCCCTTCCTTCCATGTTACCGATGTGATCGATATTCTTGTCGTTGCGTTCATCATCTATGAGATCTTGAAAGGAATCCGCCGTACCGGCGCCTGGATCCTGCTGCGAGGGATCCTGCTTTTGCTGGGTATAGCGGCTGTTTCTGCGCTCTTACAGCTCAAAATGACGCTCTGGATCTTCCAGACCACCATCAGTGTCGGCATCCTCGCGGTCATCATCATCTTCCAGCCGGAACTGCGCCGCGCACTGGAACAGCTGGGCCGCGGTTCTTTCCTCTCCTCGCTCATGGGGCAGGATGATAATAAACTGGGGAAACAAAGCGTCGAATCCATCATCGATGCGCTGGAAAAAATGGCTGCGGTCAAAACCGGCGCGCTCATCTGCCTGCAGCAGACAGTCCCGCTGACCACCTACGAAGAGACCGGAATACCGGTGGACGCGGTCATCAGCTCTCAGCTCATCGTCAATATTTTTGAAAAGAATACACCGCTGCACGATGGTGCGGTCATCGTCCGTGACAACCGTATCATGGCGGCAACATGTTATCTGCCCCTTACCGAGAACTCCAGTATCAGCAAAGAACTGGGCACCCGCCACCGTGCGGCCCTGGGCCTTTCCGAGGTAACAGACAGCAAGATCCTCGTCGTTTCCGAGGAGACGGGTTCCATCTCTTTGGCCGAAGGCGGCCGGCTGTACCGCGACGTAGACGGACCGTTCCTGCGCAAGATGCTGATCACTCCGGTCGACGAGAAGACGAAACGCAAGACGCTTCGCGACATCTTCAAAAAGAAGGAGCGCTGAGCCGTGAAAGAAAAACTGATAGATCTTTTCATCAAAAACTGGCATTGGAAGATCCTGGCGCTCGTTGCAGCCTGCCTGTTTTGGTATGCCTACATGAACATCCAGAATCCGGTGGCCACAGAGACGATCAGCGGCGTCAAGGTCAAAGTGCTCAATTATGAAGAATTCCTGGCAAAGGGCAAAAACGTAGAGTTCGACGACAAGACGCTGGACTTCAACAATCTGACCCTGAACGTCACTGTACGCGGGCGTTCGACCCTCCTTGCCGATCTGGTAGACAAGAAAGATCGTGCCTTCAACATCTGGATCGACCTGTATGAGCTTTCCGAGAACGACGACAGGCTGAGCATCCACTATGAGTTTGCGTCGAATTACCGGACTTTGTACAACAACGTGCAGTTCGTTACTCTTTATAACCAAAGTTATTATGCTGTCAACGTGGACGAGGACGTCTCCAAGACGGTACCTTTGGAATACCAGATCGTCGGATCGCCGGCGGAAGGGTATACCTATATCGAGAACGATCCCAACAACATGCTGACGCCTACGGAGATCACCCTTACGGGATCGCAGAGCGACCTCGAGGAGGTGGAGTCCGCACAGATCATGGTGAGTGTCGAAGGCCTGAAGGCCAACGTCGCGCTTTCTGAGCCCATCATGTATTACGATGCGGATGGCAGCCGGATCTATCTGTCCAGTACGGTCAGTGCCTCCGCTGATGCCGCAACGCTGTATATCCCGATCTATCAGGTCAAGTCCATCCCGTTCGAGGTCCGTTTCAGCGGAGAAGCGCAGGAAGGCTACCTGTACCAGAAGGATGCGGATCTTTCGATCGATTCGGTCGTCGTCTACGGGCAGGAAAGTGATCTCAAAGATATCGAATCCATTCCGCTCCCGATCGATCTGACGCAGTATTCCGGCGCCGCAACGGAAGTGTTCAACGTGGACGACGTGCTGGCTTCCCTCTATCCGAATGGTGAAGTCCGCTACTACAGCGGCTCCAAAACGGTTCGGGTCAGCTTTACCGTAGCCGAGATCGTGGAACAGGATATGAGGGTCCCGGTCTCGCAGATCGTGGTGCATGGACTGCCTGATGGCTGGAAACTGTCCTTCGCAGAGGAAGATCTGGCGTTCATGGTGCGCGGCACGCAGTCTCAATTGAATGCGCTTGAGGATCAGCTGGCGCTGGTCACGGTCACCGTGAATGCGGCCGGACCTACAGCGGGACGTCAGGAACTCACCGCTACGATCGCGCTGCCGAAAGGTCCCGGGGCAAAACTTGTCAGCGATACGGTCCCGGTCCCCGTCATCCTGGAGGAACCGGCCGCGGTTGAAACCAGTAAGAAAGAAAAAGGAGAATAAGCGTATTGGCCCGCGTTATCAGTAAAAAAGCATTAAAATATGTCAGCGGCCGCTGGGGCAAGGAGGACGAGGATCCGGAGCTGGATCTGCATCAGACCGAGGATTATTTCGTTTCCATGATGCGTAAGGACGACTGGATCCTGGATGATCAGACCTGGAACGATCTGGATATGAACCGGGTCTATAAAAAGATCAACCGGACATTCAGCAGTGCCGGCCAGCAGTGCCTCTACAATATGATGCGCATCCTGCGTTTCGATGAGGAAGAGCTCAAACGCCGCGACCGCGTCGTGCAGTTCTTCCAGCACAATAAAGAAGAGCGGGAGCCGATCCAGGCTGCGATGCACTATATAGGCAAGGAACGCTTCGACGGGGCCTGTTCGCTTCTGTTCAAAGGGGCACCGGAACTTCCATCGTATGTATCCTGGTTCCTGCCCATGACGATCGCCATGATCGTATCTCTGATCTTGATCCCCTTCATTGGGATGCGGGCGTTTTTCCCGGCGCTGATTTTCTTCATCGCCAACGTGGTGCTGCACAATCGTTTCAATGTGCATACCGACGCGACCGTGCCGGCCATCCTTTATATCGGTAAGATGCTGCGCGCGGCGGAGGAGATCGCGAAACGGGATGATCCGCAGCTTAAGGAATACAATGAGTTCTTCCGAAAATGCAATGTAAAATGCGCGGCGCTGAAACGTAAGACCAAAAGCATGGGCGTGATCGCGGATGACCCTCTGGGGATCGCCGAGATCGTCAACATGGTCTTTCTGGTCCAGGCGCGCGGCTACGTCCGCTGCCTGCATGATGTGGAGGAAAACGCGCCGGTCCTTCGGGTCCTGTATCGTCGTTTAGGCGAACTGGACGCGCTGCAGTCGGTAGCATACTATCGCCGCGGCCAGCGCACCTGCAGCACGCCTGAATTCGTGGAGGACATGTCGTATCTGGAGGCCGATACCATCGTCCATCCGCTGCTGCGGGAAGCGGTCGCCAACTCCATCACTATGCAGGACCGCAACGTGGTGATCACGGGATCCAACATGTCCGGTAAATCCACGTTCCTCAGGACCATTGCGATCAATGCCATCACCGCGCAGACCATCTATACGGTCTCCGCGAAACACTACAGGACCTCGTTTTTCCAGGTGCTGACGTCCATCAGTCCTTCGGACGATCTGATGGAAGGCACCAGCTATTATATGGCGGAGGCGGAGGCCCTGCTGCGTATGCTGAACATCCTGAGCGAGGACCGTTGTTCGCTTTTGATCATCGATGAGATCTTCCATGGGACCAATCCGACGGAACGCGTAGCCGCCGCTTCGGCGCTGCTGGATTATCTGGCGGGACGCAATACCATGGTCATCGTGGCCACACACGACATCGAGATCACTCAGAAAGTGGCGGAAAAATACGACAGTTATCACTTTACGGAACATGTGACAAAAGATGCGCTGGAGTTCGATTATACACTGCGTCCCGGTGTGCTGAAGAGCCCGAACGGCATCCGGATCCTGGAGTATATCGGGTACCCGGAGGAGATCATACAAGAAGCGCTTGAAACGGTTTCGGAGCGTTCTGAAGAAGGAGAGACGGAATGAAGACTTTGGAAGAGATGGCAGCCCGTTTTGCGGACCGATTGAACCGTGATATCGTCTGCGACTGCGGTCAGACCCATCGGGCGGACATCGACTTTGTCCTGATCGGAGAAGATGCGGTCAAGTGCGTACCACACGTCATGCGGCGCAAAGGTTATAAGACGGCGCTCATCCTGGCGGACGAGAATACCTGGGAGGTCGCCGGAAAGACCGTGCGCGACGTGATCCGCAAGTCCAAATTCAAGTCCTGGAACCATGTATATCAGCGAAACGGTGAAACTTTATGCGCGGATGAACGGGCCATGGATGAAGGCGCGGAAGCGTTTCTGGCATGCCCCGCACGACCTGACGTGCTGATCACCGTCGGTACCGGTACCCTGAACGATCTGGGCAAGCAGATCGCGGACGCGATGGGCGTGCGCTGCTGGAACGTGGCAACAGCCGCTTCCATGGATGGTTTCGCATCCACCGTCGCCGCACTCACCCGGGGCAATCTGAAAGTCACTGAGTATTACACACCGCCGGAAGTCATCATCGGCGACACGCGCATTCTTCGGACGGCACCGCGCGAGATGACTCTGGCCGGCATCGCGGATATGGCAGCCAAGTACAACGCCCGTCTGGACTGGCGCATCAGTCGTATCATCAATGACGAACATTACTGTGATCTGATCGCGGATGGAATGCTGGCTGTGACAGACGATATCATCGACCTGGCGCTGGAAGCACCTGAAGAAGGTGAATTCTCTGACGCGCTGCTGGAACGCCTGATGGAAGGCCTGGTGCTGTCCGGTGTGTATATGAGCTACGCCGGCAATTCCCGTGCTGCTTCCGGTGCGGAGCATCACTTCTCCCATTTCTGGGAGATGTGGCTGCAGGTCAATGGCAGACCGCCCATCTATCACGGCGTCAAAGTCGGTGTCGGTTCCATGACCATGGCCGATCTGTATCCCGCTTATCTCGGATTCAGGATCGACGAGGAGAAGGCACGCAAACGTCTGGAAGACTTCGATGAAGCGGCTGAGATCGAAACGTTGAAAGAGGTCTATGGGGATGCGGCGCCGATGCTTCTGGCCGACTATTCCTATGGCAAAGCCGATCGCCTGAAGAGGCTTCCGGTGGAGATCGAGAAGCAGGCAGAGATCGAAGCAGAGATCCGGGCCATGCTGCCGCGGCTGGAGCGCATGAAGCAAGCGCTGCTGCACATCGGGGCGAAGACCCGTTGGGAGCAGCTGCCGAATATAGGAGAAGAGCAGGCACGTCAGGCCATGCGCTACTGCAAAGCCATGCGTCCGCAGTTCACGCTGCTGCAGTTGATACATGATACATACTGGCCCATCGACAGGTTTGAAGAAGCCTGGGTCAAGGGCTTGGAATACAAGGAGGATACCATGGAGGACAACGAGATCAGGATCGAAGAGCAGATCGAAGAAGTCAAGCCGGAAGCAGCTCCCGCGGAGACGCCAGCGCCGAAAAAACGCGGCCGTAAGCCGGGCAGCAAAAACAAGCCGAAGACCGAAAAGAAGGCTGCGGAAGCGCCAAAACGCCGCGGCCGTCCGAAGAAGGTCGTAGAAGAAGCGCCGAAGACCGAGCCTGCTGCAGCAGTACCGAAGGTCGTGCGCAAGAAGAAGGAAGAGCTGCCGTACTGGCTGCTGTAAGCCATATACTGCAGGTATCAATGACCCGGACCTGAAGACCTTCAGATCCGGGTTTCTATGCGCATATCGCGCGATGAAAAGTTCTGTAAAGGCGAAGGAGGTGTGAGCGTGTCGGCTGAACATATCGTTTCGGTCCGTCAGATGGTCGAATTCGTGCTGCGCAGCGGAGATATCGATGGTGGATTCTCCAGCGTCCGGCGCGCTCAGGAAGGGACGAGACTGCATCAGAAGCTGCAGCGCCAGGCCATGAAAGATTCGGACTACCGCAAAGAGGTCTATCTTTCCACCGAAGTCCAGAAGGAGCAGGTGCGGCTGACCGTGGAAGGCCGGGCGGATGGGATCTTCACCCGTACGACAGAAGATGGGGAGCCGATCGTCGTCATCGACGAGATCAAATCCGTAACAGAGGAACTGGACGAGATCACGGAGGAGACCCATCCGCTGCATTGGGCGCAGGCCTCCTGCTATGCCTACATGTACGCGCTGCAAGAGGATCTGCCTCGTGTGGAAGTCCGCCTGACGTATATCCATGCAGAAACGGAAAGCGTGCGGTTCCTGTATCACGTTTTTTCGCTGGCTGAGCTGGAAGCCATTTTCCAGCGGCTGACGGATCTGTATTTCGTGTGGGTCCTGCGCCAGAACGAGTGGGAGCAGCTGCGCGATCGTTCTCTGTCGGAAGTTGCATTTCCGTTTCCTGTGTACCGGCCGGGGCAGCGTGCGATGGCCGCCTACGTGTTCAATGCGATCCGTGATGGCGTCAAGGCCTTCCTGCAGGCACCGACCGGCATCGGCAAGACCATTTCTGCACTCTTTCCCGCCATCAAAGCGATGGAAGCGGGTCTGACGGACAAGATCTTCTATATCACCGCAAAACATACGACCGGGCTCGCGGCCATGGACGCGGCGGCCAGACTGCAGGAAAACGGCGCGCGCATCAAGGTCATCGAGATCTCGTCCAAGGATTCCATGTGCCCTTTGGAGAAGCGCAGCTGTCATCCGGCGGACTGCCCCATGGCACGCGGCCATTTCGACCGTGTGAACCGGGCGGCGCTGGAGATCCTTTCCAGGGAGGATCGGCTTACGTCCGATCAGATCCGCGTCTGGGCGGAACAGTATCAGGTCTGTCCCTTCGAACTGTCACTGGATCTTTCGACCTGGGCCGACGTGGTCATTTGTGATTACAATTACGTGTTCGATCCCAGTGCTTCGCTGAAACGCTTCTTTTCCGAGCGCCGTACGAACTATACGGTCCTGGTCGACGAGGCGCATAACCTTGTGGACCGTGCCCGCGATATGTACAGCGAGACTCTGGAAAAAGAGGCGTTCCTGAAGCTGAAAAAAGCGCTGAAAGAACGGCCGATGGTGGGTTCGGCGGCAGCCATGAAAGCCTGCGATCGGGTCAACAAGATCTTCCTGCGGATCAAAAAAGAATGCCCGGAGGAGAGCCGGTACAGTACCATCTCCGGTCCGCCGGACGACCTGATCCTGGCGCTCAGACGCTTCAATGAGAGCATGGAGCTGGTCCTGCAGAACTGGCATGGCAATGCACCGGATGACTGGCTGGACGTTTACTTTGCTTCGCTGAGCTTCATTCGCGTGGCGGAACAAATGGATGAGCATTACATCACCTATGTGGATCAGACGAACAAGTCGACGTCCATCAAGCTGTTTTGCTATCACCCGGCGGGCGTCCTATCTCAGGTCTACCAGATCCTCGGCAGTGTGATCTTTTTTTCCGCGACACTGATGCCGGCGCCGTACTATAAAGAATTCCTTGGGGCGGCCGAGGAGGATCTCATGGCAGGACTTCCGTCGCCTTTCGATCCGTCCAGACGGCTGATCATGATCGATGACAGCATCCAGCTGACGTATCAGTACCGGCACGCGAACGTCTCTCAGGTGGCACGCCGCATCCATGAGGCGGTCCATGTGCGTGAAGGCAGCTATTTTATTTTCTTTCCGTCCTTTGCCTATATGCGCAAGGTAGTGGAGCAATACCGGGCGGACTATCCGGAAGATCAGGTGATCGAGCAGGAGACCGGTATGAATGATGAAGCACGCAGAGCCGTTCTCCAACAGATGCAGGATGACGGAGCCTTGCGCCTGGTCTTCGCTGTCCTGGGCGGTGTATTCTCCGAAAGTGTAGATCTTGTCGGCGACCGGTTGATCGGGGCGGTCATCGTTACGGTGGGCCTGCCGCAGATCGGGTTCGAGCGGGATCAGATCCGCGCGCAGATGGACGAACGCCTGGGCGAAGGGTTCGCATACGCCTACAGTTATCCCGGTATGGGCAAGGTCCTGCAGGCGGCCGGCCGCGTCATCCGGACGGAAGAAGATAAAGGACTGATCCTGTTGATCGACGAGCGCTATCGCAGCCCCTCATACCAAAAGCTTCTGCCCGAGGACTGGTTCCCGATCCGCCGGGTCGATGAAACGACGATGGCAGATGTGATCAAACGATTCTGGAGTGAATGATATGCAATTTTGTTCTTTGGCCAGCGGAAGCAACGGCAACTGTTACTACATCCGCTGCGGGCGGACCGGGGTATTGGTCGATATCGGCATCACGACCAAACGGGTCGAGATGGCCCTGCGGGAGATCGGTGCGGATCCGGCGGAGATCCGTGCAGTGCTGATCACCCACGAGCATAGTGACCATGTGCAGGGCGTCGGTGTATGGGCCAGACGATACCGGGTACCGATCCTGGCTTCGGAGCGTACGCTGCAGGCGCTGGTCTCCATGTCTTCGACGGGTGCGATCCCGCCGGAGTTATTATATCCCGTGCAGGCAGGCCGCCGGTATTTCGCGGAGGATGTGACGATCGAACCCTTCGCCCCGTTCCATGATGCGGCAGACCCGCTGGGCTTCAGCCTGACGGACGGAGAGAAGCGCGTCACGATCATGACGGACACCGGTATGGTCTCGGATGAAATGATCCGCTTCCTGAAAACGTCGGATCTGGCGGTCCTGGAGAGCAATTATGACGTGCGTATGCTGATGACAGGTCCCTATCCGCCGCAATTGAAGAAACGTATCCACAGCAACGTAGGACACTTATCCAACCTGGACTGCGGGCAGATCCTCAAGTCGATCCTTAAGGTCAATCCGGATCTGATCGTGTATCTGGGCCACTTAAGCCAGGAGAACAATACGCCGGAACTGGCCTACGATACCGTGCGCGGGATCATCGCAGAGGCGATCCCGCCGGAGAGCATGGACTTAAGATTGACGCACAGAGGAGCAAGAACGGAGGTCGTGACCTTATGAAATACGGAGTCATCGGAACCGGTTGGATCACCGAAAGTTTCGTTCGCAGCGCGGACACGGTACCGGGCATGGAGCTTGCTGCGGTCTGCTCACGCACGGAGGAGAGCGGCCTGGCGTTTGCGGATCGCGTCGGGCGTCCGCTGGCTTGTTATACCACACCGGAAGCAATGGCGGAAAGCGATATCGACGGCGTTTATATTGCCAGTCCCAACCGCCTGCACTATACCCAAAGCCACCTGCTCCTGGAACATGGTAAGCATGTGATCTGCGAGAAGCCGGCCGTCGTAACGGCGGAGGAGATGCAGGATCTCCAGACGCTGGCGGCGGAGAAAGGCCTTGTTTATATGGAAGCGCTGATGATGCTCTATCTTCCGCAGCGCCGGCTGATCAAGGAAATGATCGAAAAGATCGGTCCGATCCGAACAGCCCATGTTTCCTTCGCTCAGTACAGTTCCAAATATCCGGCCTATCTGCGCGGGGAAACGCCCAATATCTTCGATCCGCGGTTTGCCACCGGAGGACTGATGGACCTGGGTGTCTACTGCGTCTATCCCATCCTGGACTGGTTCGGCCGTCCGGAACAGGTCAAGGCATCTGCCGCTTTTTTACGGACAGGTGCAGATCATACCGGAAGCGCTGTTTTCACATATCCGGATAAAATCGTGACCATGGCCTATTCCAAAGTGGCGCAAGGATATGCCGGCACGGAGCTGATCGGCGAGAACGGCGCTCTGCGCATCGACAGTATTTCTCAGTATACCGGCATCCATCTGTGCCAAAAAGAAGAGCAGCTCCTTTTCGGAGAAGCAGATCGGACCGACCGTATGGCCGGGGAGGCGTGTGCGTTTTTCGAGCGCGCGACCGGAAAAAGCGTGCAGCCGCAGGAAGAACGGGATCTGATGCTGGCGGTGGCTGAGACTATGGAACAGATCCGGCAGGAAGCCGGCATCGTGTTCCCGGAGCCGTGATATGATACGTATAGATCAGTATAAAACCCCCGTCGGACAGCAGCCGACGGCAGAAGCGATCGCACGTTTCCTGAAGACCGAGCCTGAGCAGATCCGCTCCTGGAGCATGGTGCGCAGATCTTTGGATGCCCGGCGCGGGCATGAACCGCAGTTCGTGCTGGTGCTGGACGTGGAGATCGAGGATGAAGTAAAGTACCTGAAACGGAAGAAACTGCCGCAGGGTGTCCATAGAAAACAGGAAGTCCCGATGTTTCAGCCGCCGTATCTGGGGCAGCGTTTGACGGACCGTCCGACGCCCATGGTAGTCGGACTTGGCCCTGCCGGCCTGTTCTGCGCGTTGATGCTGGCCCGCGCCGGCCTGAAGCCTTTGGTCATCGAACGGGGCGATCCGGTGGAAGAGCGTTCGCAGCAGGTCGAGAAGTTCTGGACGTCCAAGAAACTGGATCCGGATTCCAACGTCCAGTTCGGAGAGGGCGGCGCCGGCACTTTTTCCGACGGCAAACTCAATACACTCATCAAAGATAAAGAACAGCTGGGACGGCTGGTGCTGACGGAGATGGTCAAGGCCGGGGCGCCGGAAGAGATCCTGTATGAAGCAAAGCCCCATATCGGGACCGACCGCCTGCAGCCCATGGTCCGTCACATCCGGGAGGAGATCCGTTCACTTGGCGGCACGGTGCGGTTCCGCACACGACTGGATGGTTTAACGATGACCGGGAGCGGTCTGATCCAGGCCACGGTCAGCTGCGAAGGAAAGCAAGAGTCCATGGAGACAGATGCGCTCTTCCTTTGTATCGGCCACAGTGCCAGGGATACGTTCGCCATGCTGGAGCAGAACGGCGTGGCCATGGCGGCAAAAGCCTTCGCCATGGGCGTACGTGTGGAACATCTGCAGTCCTGGATCGATCAGGCGCGCTACCATGGGGACGCGGATCGCTTACGAGAGATCGTGGGTGCGGCCGACTATAAAGTGACGCATACCGCCTCAAATGGACGCGGGGTCTACAGTTTCTGCATGTGCCCCGGCGGCACCGTCGTGGCTTCGGCCTCGGAAGAAGGGCGGCTGGTCACCAACGGGATGAGCCGCTATGCACGTGATGGAAAGAACGCCAACAGTGCGTTGATCGTCACTGTGACGCCAGAAGACTATCTGTCGTTCGCGCAAAAAGAAAACGACGTTCTGGCCGGCGTGCGTATGCAGCAGGACCTGGAACGTCGTGCGTTTCTGCTGGGCGGCGGCGCCTATAAGGCACCGGTCCAGCGGGTCGAAGATTTTCATTTGCGAAGAGCCAGCAGCTCTTTCGGCGCGGTCGAACCGACCTATACGGCTGGTGTCACCCCTGCGGATCTCTGGGAGATCCTTCCGGATTTCATGGGGCGGGCGTTGGACGAAGGGCTGAAGGCTTTTGATCAGAGCATCCATGGCTTCGATCATCCGGATGCGTTGCTGACGGGCATAGAATCCCGCACCTCTTCACCGGTACGCATCCTCCGGGATCCGGAAACCTTGATGAGCAGCCTGAAGGGGCTGTATCCGGTGGGAGAAGGTGCCGGGTATGCCGGCGGCATCATGTCTGCCGCGATCGACGGGATCAAAGCCGCGCGCGCCTATCTCACAAGCTGGCAGGTGTGACATACAGCGTCTTCTGGTGCGTGTAGATCACATAGCCGGGACGGGCGCCGGAGGGTTTTTTAACGTAGCGGCGCATGGTATAATCCACCGGGACCTGGCTTCCTGCCGAGGCCTTGGAGTGGGCGGCGGCCAGCTGAGCCGCCTCCAGAATGCTCTTGTCGGTATAATCCTTTCCCTCGGAGAGGCCGGAGAGGAACAGGATCGTATGGGATCCGGGGACGTCCTTGACATGCAGCCACAGATCGTTCGGCTGTGCCGTTCGGAATGTGAGCTGGTCGTTCTGGATGTTGTTCTTCCCGATCCACACCTTGACCCCCTCGGAGGTCATAAATTCCAATGGCCTGGACGCAGCGAGATTTCGCTGCGCCTTTTTTACGCGCCGGATGTAGCCGGTCTCGTGCAGTTCCTGACGCAGGTTCTCGAGGTCGCGCTCCTGGTCGGAAAGAGCCATAGCGCTTTCGATGCTTTCCAGATACTGGATCTCTTCATAGGTCTGTTTCAGCTGCACCTGCAGGGCGGCTTCCGTGCGCTTCAGTTTGTTGTAGCGGTCGAAGAGCTTCTGCGCGTTCTGCGCCGGGGTCAGGTTCTCATCCAGACGGATGTCCATGAGAGGCTGATCTTCCTCGTAGAAATTGGGCAGACTGCAGCTCTTCATGCCTTTCTTCAGCTGATAGATGTTGGCCGTGATGAGTTCACCTTGCACGCGGTAGACCTCACGCCCCTGGGTATCGGCCAGCTGCTTTTCCTGCAGACGGGCTTTGCGCCTGGCGCGGTCCAGGTTGTTGGAGATCAGCTTGGACAGATCCTGCGCTTTCTGGCGGATCTTCTGTGAGGTATCCTTCTGCTGATAGAAAACGTCCAGCAACTCAGAAAGGGTGTCATATCGATCCGCTTCCGCGCCATGCATGAGCACGGATGGTACGATCGAGAATTCCACCATGCGCGGGCCTTCGCGATAAATGGTATATGTCAGCCGGCCTTGAGTCACATCCTCCAAAAGATCATGGAAAGCTGCGAACAGACGGGCTTCCGCTTCCGGTGTAAGATGCGGATACAACGTATCCTCGTCGACATCGGCGCGGGCCAGGATCTCCCGGGCAAGGAAGGGACTGAATCCATTCATGGACAGGTACAAGGATTTATACAAGGGCTCCTGCGGCGCGGAAACGACCGTGCGGAACAGACCCACATCCCGGATCTCGAACGGATCCCACTTGTCGCTGTGTACGGGCAATTCGTAGGGCAGGCCCGGCAGCACCTGACGCACGGAACTCATGGTCACGCCGACGTGATGCAGGGCATCCAGGATCGTGTCGCTCTCATCGACCAGGAACAGGTTGCTGTGTTTGCCCATGATCTCCAGGATCAGGCGCTTTTTGACTGGATCCCCCAGTTCGTCCAACGCTTCGAAAGTCAGTTCTACGATTCGGTCTGCATGATACTGTTCTATGGACTGCAGTCTGGCGCCGGACAGATGCTTGCGCAGCAGCATGCAGAACATGGGCGGCTGCAGCGGATTTTCCGGACGCCGGTCCGTCAGATGCAGACGCGGACTGTTGGCCAGCGTCGTCAGCAGCAGACGCTTCGTTTCCGAACCGCCGCCGTCCTTCGCGCGCCGCATCTGCAGGATGATCTCGTGATCATCGGGCTGGTATATTTTATCGATCCGTCCGCCCTGGAGCGCTTCGCCCAGCTCCCGGCAGACGGCAAAGATCGTGATGCCGTCAAAAGCCATGGTACACCTCATTCAAATGGATACTGTATTCGACGTTTTTATTCTAACATACGTATATCCTTCTGTCAAAAACCCTTGCCTTTTGGCCGCGGATTGACTATAATATATAGATTGAGAATACTATTTTTCCGAGGTGTCTATGAAAAGCATGACCGGCTTCGGCCGAGGTGAAGCAGAACGGGACGGATATCACTTCACTGTAGAGATCAAAACCGTCAATCACAGGTATTTTGAACCATCCATCCGGCTCAGCCGTCAGCTTGGCGCGCTGGAAGCGAATGTGCGCAACCGTCTTAAGGAAACGATCGTCCGCGGCAAGACCGACGTCTTCATCTCGTTCGTGGATCATTCCGATAAACAGGGCACCGTCACGATCAACGAACCGCTGCTGGAGAGCTACGTCCAAACGCTGCGGGAGGCAGCGGCCCGCCTGGATCTGCGGGATACGCTGTGCGCAGGCGACATCCTTCGTTTCCCGGACGTCCTCACGCAGGAAGAGAACAAAGAGGACACCGAGACCCTGTTGCCGATCCTCGAAGAAGCCATAGATCAGGCGCTCGACCATCTGAACGCCATGCGCGTCAAGGAAGGCGGCCATCTGAGATCCGATCTTCTGGACAAGATCAGCGCGCTGGAAAGCTGCCATGCGCTTCTGTTGGAGCAGGCACCGCTGGTGGTAGAGGCTTATAAGGAGCGGCTGCATGCCCGCATGGACGAACTCATCGCCAAAGGAACGCTGGAGCCCGGACGCCTGGAAGCGGAAGTCACGGTCTTCGCTGATAAATGTGCCATCGATGAAGAGCTGACCCGTCTCAGCAGCCACTTCGCTCAGTTCCGTCAGACGGTAGAACTGGACGAGCCTGTCGGCCGCAAACTGGATTTCCTTACCCAGGAGCTCAATCGTGAGACCAATACCATCGCCTCCAAGGCCAATGCGCTCGGGATCTCACGTACGGCGCTGGATATGAAGAACGAGATCGAGAAGATCCGTGAACAGATCCAGAACATAGAATAAAGGGATCGATATGCAGGGGAACTTAGTCAGCATCGGTTTCGGCAGCGTCATCCATGTGGATCGGCTCATTGCCATCCTCAACGCGGATTCCGCGCCGATCCGTCGTAAAATCCAGGAAGCTCGTGAAAAAGGGCTGTTGGTCGATGCTTCCTATGGGCGTAAAACCAGATCCGTGCTCATCATGGACAGCGGGCAG
>JAFVHC010000037.1 GCA_017474705.1 Bacillota bacterium | reverse complement strand
TGGGCACGGTGATCGGACTGCTGTGGGGATATGTGCGCGCGCTTGACAGGATCATTACGGAGATATACAACCTGATCAACAATATCCCGACCATCATTTATATGACGCTCATCGCCCTGATGGTGGGCAAGTCCTACCTGATCATCGGCGGGGCGCTGATCCTCTTCGGCTGGCTCGGCACGGCAAGGAATATTCGCAACCTGGTCTTTATGTATCGAGACCGTGAATACAACCTTGCTTCCCGCTGCCTCGGCACCGGGCTGTGGAGAACGCTGTACAGAAATATTTTCCCGTACCTCATCAGTGTTGTGGTGCTGCGCCTTGCTCTGGCGATCCCCGGAACCATCGCATTTGAAACAACGCTCGCGTATCTGGGACTGATCAGCGTGGAAACACCATCGCTGGGCATCCTGCTCCGCAATGCGCGCAGCCTGTTTATGCAGTATCCCTATATGCTTGTTTTCCCCGCGGTGATTGTATCTGTGATCACCATCACCTTCTATCTTGCGGGCAATGCGTTTTCTGATGCGTGCGATCCCCGCAATCATATGTAAGGCGGTGACGAACGAATGAGTGAAAAAACTATTTCCAGCAAATATGGCAGTGGAAACGCGGAAGCCGCCTTGCAGTTTGAAAGGATCAACGATCAGATCCTTTCCACGATGCCGATCCTGTCGGCTCAGGACGTTGAAGTGGAGTTCACGCTTCGCGGACAGAAGCTTAAGGCGATCCGCGGCTGTTCGCTGGATCTTTATGAAGGGGAGACCCTCGCCATTGTGGGAGAGTCCGGTTCCGGGAAAAGCGTGTTCACCAAGCTGTTTGTCGGCATGCTGGACAAAAACGGCGAGATCACGAACGGGTCCATCATGTATAAAGACACGGATCTGACCAAGCTCAAAACAGAAAAGGAATGGCAGAACATCCGCGGCAAGCAGATCGCCATGGTGACCCAGGACCCCATGACCAGTCTGAACCCGCTCAAGAAAGTCGGCCTGCAGATCCGTGAAGCGGTCGAACTTCATCAGGGACTGAAAGGGAAAGCCGCCAAAGAAGAGACCATTCGCCTCCTGGCCAGCGTCGGCATTCCCAACCCGGAAGTGCGCTATGGTCAGTATCCGCATGAATTCTCCGGCGGTATGCGCCAGAGGGCGGTCATAGCCATTGCTGTGGCGTGCAAACCGCAGATCCTGATCTGTGATGAACCGACCACGGCCCTGGACGTGACCATCCAGGCTCAGATCCTTGAACTGATCAAGACACTGCAGCGTGAAAACCACATGACCATCATCTATATCACCCATGACCTGGGCGTGGTGGCCAATGTGGCGGACCGCGTGGCGGTCATGTACGCAGGTCAGATCATTGAAACCGGTCTGGCCAATGAGATCTTCTTTGATCCGCATCATCCTTATACATGGGCCCTGCTCAGCGCGCTTCCCCAGCTGGGCGTGAAGGGTGAGAAACTGCCGGCCATCGACGGCACACCGCCCAACCTTTTCAACAAGATCATCGGAGACTCCTTTGCTCCCCGCAACCGGCATGCTCTGAATATTGATTTTCTGGAAGAACCGCCGGTCTATGATGTCAGCACGACCCACCAGGCCAAGACATGGCTGATGGATCCGCGAGCGCCCCAGATCCCCCAGCCGGACGCGATCCAGAAACTGAAGGACCCGGATTTCGGAAAGCCTTCCGACAAAAAGCTGTATCATCCGCACCAGGACCCGAACCGCCAGCCGCTCATTGAAGTCAAGGGCCTTCAGGTGGCGTTCGGCACGGGCCGCAGGAAGTTTGTTGCCGTGGATGATGTCAACTTTACCATTTATAAGGGCGAAACGTTTGCTTTGGTGGGTGAATCCGGCTCCGGAAAAACGACCATCGGCCGCGCCATTGTCCGTATCAATCCGACGACCAAAGGTGAAATCTATTACAAGGGCAAAAAGATCAGCGGAAAGATATCCAAGCAGGAAGACGTTTCCGTCATTCGCGGCTGCCAGATGATCTTCCA
This sequence comes from Bacillota bacterium, assembly GCA_017474705.1. Lineage (GTDB taxonomy): Bacteria > Bacillota > Clostridia > Lachnospirales > Bianqueaceae > RUG159. The sequence goes on along the minus strand of JAFVHC010000037.1, from coordinate 194 downwards.
GGATCCCATGGCCTCGCTTAATGAACGGGCGAAGGTCGACTATATCGTATCGGAAGGCATTATCAATCATCATATGTACAAGGATAATGCCGACCGCGAGAATAAGGTCCAGGATGCACTCAAAGAGGTCGGTCTGCTGCCTGAATTTTCCAGCCGTTTCCCGCATGAGTTATCAGGCGGTCAGAGACAGAGGA
>JAFVHC010000036.1 GCA_017474705.1 Bacillota bacterium | reverse complement strand
TCTGACGTTGCTGTACGAGCTGACATTCCCCTTCAATAGCAGATTTGCTGCTCTGAGGCCTGTCATGATATCCGTGACTGCTCGTAAGTTCACCGGATGCAGATTAGCAGGGAACGATGCCGGGGAAGATAACGAACAGGGATCACAGGATATTTCAGGAGTCTATTATCGGATCCAGAATGGCACGCACTATCATACAGCGTCCTGTTATTTGATCGATAAATCCCTGAAGACGATGTCGGTCGGTGAAGCACAGGCAAAGGGTTATACAGCTTGCAGATATTGTAAGGATCATATCGGACATGCGGTCGTCATAACAAATGGAGGTACACGGTATCATGCGCCGGACTGCTATCATATCGGTGGGCAGATCAGTACGATCACCTGGGATGAGATCTGCAGCGGTGGATATCAGCCATGTCAGATCTGCATCGGAGGTGGAGAATGGTTTGGGTAAGTGAAGTGATCGCCGGGGTCTTGTTGTTCTGGCTGTCCGTCTGTGATCTGAAGAGCGGGAGGATCCCTATGAGTGGTCTTATAGGTTTCTTCCTTTGCGGATCGGCACGAGTGCTGCTGATGGAGCGATCTGTGTTCTTGCTGCAGTGTCTGCTGAGTCTGTGGGTATGGCTCAGTCTCTGGCTGGCAGGTAAAGCTTCCGGCAATGGGATCGGAAGCGGTGACGTCTGGCTGTTGATAGCCATGCCGTTCTGGAGGACGGGGGAGACCCTGCTTTGGACGTTGCTATTATCATTCCTTTCTGCTGCTGTTTTTGGGATCCTGCGTTACGGGTTCCGGGGACGAAAGAACAGGTTCCCATTCGTCCCATGGATCACACTCGGATTTGAGGCGGTCGGTTTAGCCATACTATGGAAAGGAAAAGCAGGAATATGAAAGAATCACTGATCATAAATGAGCAGAACGATAAGCGGTGGATCGAATATGAACCTGATCCACGCACACAGATCCAGTATCAGCAGCAGATCTTGCTGAAAGAGATGCATTCCGGGTGTCTCCCCAATACCGTACAGAATGGCAGATCCATCTACGAAGCTGATCCGCAAAAGACGTTGAACAGATTTGGTGCCGGACGGCCATCAGTTCCGGAGATCCTGGAACTGCTGGAAGCTTTGGACAGGCATTCTGAGATCACGGAGGATTCTTTGCTGGATCGAAACCGATGGTATTGGGATTGGTCCTGCTGGGTCTGGGATGCTGACAGACAGAAACTGCAGGGCATATATGTTCCGGACCGGTCGTTTTCATCGGATCGGGGCGTGTTTTTGAATGGCCTTTGTTCTCAATTAATGCGCTTTTGTCTGACTGATCATTGGGAAAATGAAGAAACGATCCTGTTCCTGCATAGGCTGTACCGTGCAGGACCTGAGCTGGCAGCTGAAACGCTCAGCCTTAAAGAGTTTATCGAAAGAGAACGTATGCGCATCTCTGCAAGTATCCCGCATGAAGAAGTCATCCCGGAGGACGAGCCAGAGCCTCAAAAGGAGCATGCGCGTTTTTGGAAACTGTTCTTTCACAGAAGACAGGCCGCTTTACCTTTCGGCTGAAGTATGATACAATACACGATGATGATAAATGCGAGGTGAACAGAATGTATCAGGAATTTGCCCGTGTCTACGATGAATTCATGGAAACAGTCCCTTATGAGACCTGGGCAGACCATATAGAGAGCCTTTGGCAAAAACACGGAGTGCGGCCGGATCTGGTTCTGGATCTGGCGTGCGGAACCGGCGGACTTGCGATCGAACTCAGCCGCCGCGGCTATGATATGATCGGAGCGAATCTTTCCATCGAAATGCTGGAAGAGGCACAGGAAAAATCTGCCAGAGAGGGACTGCATATTCTTTGGATCCATCAGGATATGCGGGAACTTGAGCTTTTCGGTACGGTAGATGCGGCCGTCTGTACTTGCGACAGTCTGAACTATATCACGGATCCTGAGGATCTGAAACGAGTGTTCCGGGCGGTCGGCGCATATCTGGAAAGCGGAGGAACGTTCGTCTTCGACATCAATACACTGTATAAGTATGAACAGGTGCTTGCGGAAAACACGTACGCGGATACTTATGATGATGCGGCGTTCATCTGGCAGAACTATTATGATCCGGAAACACGGGAGAATGAATACCAGGTCACGTTTTTCGTAGAGGAAGAGCAGGATCGATATCTCCGGTACGAAGAGATCCATATCCAGAAGGCTTACAGTATAGAGGAGATCCGGACTTGCTTTGAGGAAGCAGGCTTCGAGGAAGAAGGGCTGTACGATGAATTATCATTGAAAGCGCCTGGACCGGATGCAGAAAGAGTGCATTTTAGCATTCGCAAGAAATAGAGAAATGAGGATTTGATCATGCAGGATTATATGATCCGCGCGACAGCAGCTGATGGGCAGATCGCAGCATATGCAGCGGTGACGACGCAGACAGTGGAAGAAGCTAGAAGAAGACACGGGACGTCACCCGTGATCACTGCGGCCCTGGGCCGTACGATGACGGCTGCAGCCTTGATGGGCTGGCAGTTGAAGGATGAAAACGAGTCCATAACGATCCAGATCGACGGGAACGGCCCGGTAGAGCGGATCGTGGCGGTCTCGAACTGCAATGGAGAAGTCAAAGGATATGTCCATCATCCGGACGTGGATCTGCCATTGAATGATAAAGGCAAACTGGATGTCGGCGGTGCGGTCGGATTGGGTGTGATGAGCATCATCAAGGACATCGGCCTGAAAGAACCGTATATCGGCCGTACGCACTTGGTCTCCAGTGAGATCGCAGAGGACCTCGCGTATTATTTCACGACTTCTGAACAGGTGCCGTCTGCGGTCGCGCTGGGTGTATTGGTCCGCAAGGACCAGACGGTTTGGACAGCCGGCGGATTTATCCTGCAGATGATGCCCGGGGCTTCCGATGAAACGGCTGAAGCTCTGCAGGAGATCGTCTCCAACTTCATGCCCGTAACAGAGTATTTCGCCATGGAGCATACACCGGAGGAACTGCTGGACGTCCTTCTGTCAGATTTTGGGTATCATATCCTGGATAAAAAAGAAATCTGCTTCCACTGCGACTGCAACAAGGATCGTGTTTCACGGGCATTGTTGAGCGTAGGAGAAGCAGAGTTACAGCAGATGATCGACGAGGGTGAGACCATCGAGATGAGCTGCCATTATTGCGGAGATAAATACTATTTTACTGTAGAAGAAATGAAAGCGCTGCTGGCGCAGGGCAAAAAGGATCAGGACTGATCCGATCGGTTCTGCCTTGCCTGCTGCATTTGTATGTGTTCCATCATCAGGTGGCCGTACAGGGTTTTCAGAGACCAATGGATATTGGTCTCTGTGATGATGGCCTTCAGTGCGACTGGCCCGGTCCCGCAAGTGCGCAGAGCCTTGAGGAGAGCGTCCAGACGCAGGTCAGACAGTCCGCCAAGGATCAGTATTTCCCCTTTCGGCGCCAGGCTGCCAGAAACACCCGGCGCGGTTTCCGTGAAACCGGTCCTGCCCAAAAGATATCCTAATGTCTGATCAGCTTCGTCTTGAGCTACATCCTTATGAGGCATCGACAGCCGGTCCAGCAACGCGGTAATGATTTCGCGGCGCTCGGCCGGCTGGATATTATATAAGAGCACCATTTCGTTTGTGGATCGCATGATCAGACCTCCTGAAAGTAAAAAAATAAGGTCTTCTTACGAAGACCTATGCGGATGAAGGGACTCGAACCCCCACGTCCTTGCGAACACTAGAACCTGAATCTAGCGCGTCTGCCAATTCCGCCACATCCGCTCGTGTTCCTGCGAACATCAAATATATTATCATAGATCCCACTGCTTGTCAACATAGAATTTCATCTTTTTTTCACTCTTGGCTGGAGAGAGACCATTATAAAGAAGGAGTATCGATATGCAGACATTTTTGCTGGAAGGATGTATCGACAGTGTTGCTTCTGCAGCTGCTGCAGAACGTGGTGGTGCGGACCGGCTGGAGGTCTGTGCCGATCTTCCTGTCGGGGGAACGACGGTACGGCCTTCGGTCTTTCGGCAGATCCGGGCACTTGTGAAGATCCCGCTCCGAGTGCTGATCCGCCCGAGGTTTGGCGACTTCCTTTTCGAGGAAGTGCAGATCCGGGAAATGGAGGAAGATATCCGGACCTTGAAAGATCTTGGTGCAGATGGCGTCGTGATCGGTGCGCTGCGGCCGGATGGGACTCTGGATACAGCAGTGATGGAGCGATTGATCCTTGCAGCAGGCGGATTGCCTGTCACTTTGCACCGTGCCTTCGATATGACCCGGGATTCTATGGAAGCCTTGGAAACCGCTGTCGGGCTTGGGGTCGATACGATCCTGACTTCCGGCCAGCGGGACGTCTGTACAGAGGGCATAGATCTTCTGAAGGCACTGCAGGAACAGGCCGCGGGTCGGATCCATGTCATGTGCGGGAGCGGCGTGAGAGCGGATAACATCGAGGAGCTGGCAAGGACGACAGGTATTCGCTGCTTCCATATGTCCGGAAGCAAGACCCGTGCAAGTGGGATGGTCTATCGTAATCCAAAGGTACATATGGGTCTCAAAGATTTGAGCGAGTATGAGATACGGGAATCCGATGAAGGGCAGTTCCGACAGGCAGCAGCGATACTCGGAAAGTTATATGGTTGAAAAATCTTCATAGGATATTGATTTACAAGTGAATCGATGTTAAAATACAGTCAAATACAATGCCCGCTCGTACAGAACGCTTGTACGGCGGAACATCATAGAAAGGATCGATTCCCATGAAATTACAGACATTCTTCTTCAGTAAGGACGAGCGTGGCGGACAGGCCCGCCTGATCGGTGAGCAGCTTGGTGATATGTTCAAGTGCAAGTGTGATCAGATTCCCCCGGCATATCAGTGCAACAGAGAAAAGCTTGTCATCATTACCTACGAAAAGTATGGTAAACTGCAGAAGAAATTCACGGAATTCATTGAAAGTCTTACGACGGAGAAGGTGCACAACGTAGCCCTGATCGAACTGTCCAACAGTGGAGATGAAGGTTTTGGCGACCTGGAAGCCATCTTTGACAAGAATGGCGTCAAAGTCGTCGATACTCTGGGCCTGAAGGTCAAGAAGGGCCTGTTCAGCGCTCCGAAAGTAACTGATGAGCAGATCAAGCAGGCTGTTGATTTTGCGCACAAGATCGCGGCTTCCATGTTCGATTCCATCAACTGATCGATCAAATCTATAAAAACCGTCCTTGGAAGAGGGCGGTTTTTTGTTGGCCGGTATATACAAAAAGGTTGATTCTTCTATAAGGCTGCGCTATAATGAACCAAGTGCCTTAAGAAAAACCTGATTTCAATAAGGAGTTATCGATATGAATATAGCGTTGGTCTATGGCGGCATTTCATCGGAGCATGAGATCTCCTGCCTGTCTGCAAAAACGATCTATCAAGCACTGGATCCGGAAAGGTACAACGTTACGTTGATCTTCATCACCAAGGACGGCCAGTGGAAGCTTGTCGACCATATACAGGATTATACCGAAGAGGAATGCAGTGCGTTCCCGACGGCCGTGCTGATCCCCAGCAAAGAAGACTTGAACTTCCTTGTTCTGGAAGAACCGGTCCGCCGGCTGCACATCGATCTGGGCTTTCCCGTGCTGCATGGACTGGGCGGTGAAGACGGAACGATACAGGGCTTGTTTGAAATGGCGGGGATCCCTTACGTCGGCTGCGGCGTTATCGCTTCTGCAGCGGCCATGGACAAGATCACTGCCAAGAAGGTCGTTGCGCCGCTGGGTATCCGTCAAGCCCGCTTCGTGGATGTCTATCGCCATGAATTAAATGATATGGATGCGGTCGTTGCCCGGGTGGAGGAGAAACTAGCCTATCCGGTATTCGTCAAGCCTTCCAACGCCGGGTCTTCCGTGGGCGTTTCTCAGGCCAAGGATCGGACGGAATTAGCTGTCGCACTGCATACAGCGGCTGTACAGGACAAACGTATCCTGGTGGAGGAATCGATCATCGGTCACGAAGTCGAATGTGCGGTGCTGGGCAACCTGGACGTTGCTGCGTCCCGCGTGGGCGAGATCCTTGCAGCAGACAGCTTCTATACCTATGATGCGAAGTATAACAATCCTGAGTCAGAGACCGTGATCGCGGACTATCTGCCGGAGGAGACCATCCAGGAGATCCGAAAAGATGCAGTACAGATCTTCAAGGCATTGGACGGCAGCGGTCTGGCACGGGTCGATTTCTTCGTAGAAAAAGAGACAGGCGAAGTCGTATTCAACGAGATCAATACATTCCCGGGATTCACGTCTATCAGTATGTATCCTACTCTTTGGATCCATGAAGGATTCACTATCGAGGGACTGGTCGACAAACTGATCCAGCTGGGGCTGGAACGCGAACGAAAATGAGTGGTCCGCAAAAGCCGGCGCACATCACATTATTCTCAAGAGAGCAGTCAGGAAATGAGGTGCAGACGGACCGATTCGAGTTTGAAGGGGCTTGGTATGAAAAGGCTGGCAAACCCTTCATCCTTTTTGATGAACTTGTGGAAGATGGCACGCGGGTACGATCTGTGCTTCGGATCGATCCGGATAAAGTTGCGGTACTGCGGCATGAAAAAGCCGGCGGTCACCTGATACTGGATCCGAACCACCGGCAAAGAATGAAACATCCCTCTCCCTATGGGATGTTGGAGTTTTTTGTCACTACACATCAATTGGAAACGCGGATCCTGACGGATGAGATCCAGATCCGGGCGGAATACAGTCTGCAGCTTCTGTTTGATGAACAGGAGGCGCCAGATTCCAACAAGCAGGATGTATACAGAAGTCTGGAGATCCTGATCGACGGTAAAAAAGAAAGCTCATCGGATGCTTAACGTCCGATGAGCTTTTTTTATCGATTCTTTTTGCTTCGCTTGGCACCGCCGGTATACATGCGCTGCTGGTCGCGGGCGGCTTTCTTGGCGGCTTCGACAGCCTGTTTGCCATCCGGCTGCTGCTTTTTCTTTGTAGGCTCGGAGTCCTCCTGCACCTTGTTGAGCTTGTTCTGCAGCTTTTCGCGTAAGGTGAGCTTCCGCGGCGGGGCTACGTATTTTTCGCCCTTCTTAGCGGTAGAGAAGCCAAGGATGTAGGCGCCGGAGATCTCAAGCTTGAGAACGCGCTTGACCGGAAGGACTTCATAGACTTTCGGGTCACAGAGCATCGTCATGAACTGCGGACCGATCTTGACTTTGACCATGGGCATTTTACGTATCTTCAGATAAAACGGAACGCCCTCTATGGCTTGCTTCGGCAGATTTGATTCTGTCAGTTTCATTTTCTTTTTATCGATGACCATGGCGGATATCGTTTGACGGTTCTGCTGGATCATGGTCTGGGATTCAGCCTGCTTTTTCTGCAGTTTGTTGCCCAGAAAATACAAGCCGACGAGCAGAAGTGCCACCACCAGGATGACGGTAAAGATAATACCTAAGGTATCCATGCATACGACCTCCTATACATAACTTGATATAGTGTAACTGATTTCCAACCGTTCGTCAAGTGCGCAATTCCTTGTGACATCAATTTGCAACCGACGGCACTTTATGGTATCATAGATGAAAACATAGGAGATCGAAACTTATGAAATACACGTTCAAAGTCTCCGGACCGGACACGCAAACGATGGCAGAAGCTAAGCAGCGCTGCGATCAGTTGATCAAACCGCCGGGCAGTCTTGGCGTGCTTGAAGAGACGGCCATACGACTGGCAGGGATCCTGCGGACACCGCATCCGGAAACCGGTAAAAAAGCGGTCCTTGTCATGGCAGCAGATAATGGGGTCACGGATGAAGGTGTCGCCAGTGCGCCGAAACAGTTCACCGCGATCCAGACCCGACAGATGCTGCTTGGACGGACCGGAGTCGCCGTACTGGCAAGACAGGCCGGTGCGGTGCTGCGCGTCGTCGACGTCGGCATCGAAGGTGAGCTGGAAACTCCGGGATTGGTACAGGCTAAGATCCGGCCGGGCACAGGCAATATACTGCGGGAAGATGCCATGACAGAAGCGGAGCTGCTGCGTGCGATGGAAGTCGGCCGGAGGCAGGCCCTGATCCTGAAAGAGCTAGGCATCACCACGATCGGCATCGGAGAGATGGGGATCGGCAATACCACCACCACTGCAGCCGTGCTGCATGCGCTTCGACCGGATGTAGAACTGGAGAGGATCGTAGGAAAAGGGGCAGGTTTGACAGAAGATGCCCGGCAAAAGAAGATACAGGTCGTCCGGTCTGCGGTTGCAAGAGCAGCGTTGACACCGGAGGAGCCATTGCATATACTGCAATGTGTGGGAGGGTTGGATATCGCTGCTATGACAGGGGCGTATCTCGGTGCGGCCGAACAGGGCATGCCGGCTGTGATCGATGGTGTGATCAGTATGGCTGCGGCCTATCTGGCTTGGAAGCTCTGTCCTGAGGCCAAGTCGTATTTCTTTGCCTCTCATTGCTCAGCGGAACCTGCTTATGAGGTGATGGGCCGGGAAATGGGCCTGGAACCGCCGCTGCACATGAGGATGCGGCTGGGCGAAGGAAGCGGATGCCCGCTGTTCTTCGGGATCATGGATATGGCTTGTGCCATGCTGAACGATATGGCGACTTTTACAGAAGCGGAAACCGATGGCGGGTTTCTGATCGATATCCGGGAAGAGGTCTGAGAGTAAAGAATAAATGAAAACGAAAATGTTGATCACAGGCGGAGCGCGCAGCGGGAAAAGCCGCTTCGGCCAGGAGATGGCCGCCCATATCAGCCCGGAGGGACGGGTCCTGTATGTTGCCACAGCCCGGGTCTGGGATGAGGAGATGGCCGTCCACGTGCAAAAACATAAAGATAGCCGCCCTTCATCCTGGGACACGTATGAAGGATACGAACATCTGGGTGAAAAGCTCCTGACCTGGGGAGAGCAGTATGAGACGGTGCTGATCGATTGTGTCACGATGTTGCTGACCAATGGCATTTTCGATCGAATCGGTTCTCAGGATCCTGATACTTTGACCAAAG
>JAFVHC010000035.1 GCA_017474705.1 Bacillota bacterium | reverse complement strand
TGCGTGCTGGAGACCAAGACCATCGAAGCCCTGCGAAAGTCGGTCCGATGGCTGGAAATAATGAGTAAGAGGAGAAACATACAATGACGAAACAGCAGAAACTGCTATTGAAAAGCGCGATCCTGACGATGTCCTTCGTGCAGATGTCGACGACGGCCATCGCCCCGTTCCTGGCCGATATCGGCCGGGCGTTCCCGGAGGCGCCGACGGAAAAAGTCCAGTTCTTGATGACCTTTCCCAGCATCTTCGGAATGATCGCCATGTTCCTTTCTGCGGCGATCTCCCGCAAGACGGGCAAAAGGCTGACGGCGGTCCTGGGTCTGGCAACGGTGGCGGTATCAGGTATCGGAGCGGTACTCGCGCACGGCAGCATCGACATCCTGTTCGTCTGGGCCATGATCCTTGGCCTGGGATACGGACTGGTAAGCCCGATCCCACCGGCATTGATCGGTGAATCCTTTGAGGGCAATGAGGCCAAGAACATGCTGGGACTGCAGAACAGCGCCGCCAACATCGGCAGCATGCTGATGACCTTTTTCGGAGGGATCCTGGCGGCCCACGGCTGGTGGTTCGGCTATCTGGTCTATCTGATCGGTCTGCCGGGGCTGGTCTTGTCCTTAGTCGGGGTGCGTGAGACCAGACGGGACGCAGAGGCCGGCAATGGATCCTTCTCTCTCGGTGCACTGCTGAAGGACATATGGAAAGCACTGTTCATTTCCTGGATCTTCATGCTGCTGTTCAATGCTATCCCATCGAACCTCTCCATGCTGATCACAGAGCAGGATCTCGGCGCGTCCCAGGCGGCGGGTATCGTATCAGCCCTGTTCCTTGCGGGAGGCATGGTTGCCGGTTTCATTTATGGACCTTTGAGTGCCCGCATCGGAGCGAAAACGACAGTGGCCGGCGTGCTGACCCTGGCACTCGGCGCTTTTGTCGGCGCGCTCTGCCACAACTTGATCCTGCTGTGCATTGCCTGCCTCATCGGCGGCATGTCCATCGGCCTGCTGATGCCGCATATCATGCAGACGCCGGCCCGATATCCGGGCAGAGGTGCATTCGTGACGGCACTGATCATGGGAGCGGCCAATATCGGCGTATTCTGCACTCCGATCCTCACGAAGCTAACGAATCAGATCACCGGCACAGACCTGGCCGCCAACCGATTTCTCGCGGTTGGGATCGCGTCGCTCGTGCTGTCGGTATTGGTGGGGGTCGTCTTCCTGAAGAAGGATCGAACCAAAAAGTAAAGGAAAACTAAGTGAAACGAGCATTATATTCCGAGATCCGGACCATTTATGAGACCTCCGAGGCCGATCCGCACACCTACCGCCTGACCATCAAGCTGAAGGATCTGGTGGACGGCGCAGTGCTGCGGCGGGCCGTCGATCTGACGATGCAGCGCTACCCCTATTTCTGTGTGCGCCTGTGCGCCGGGGAGGATGGACTGTATTTTGAAGACAATCCGGAGCCGGTGCCGGTCCTCTTAGGCAAACGCCGCATCGTGCTGGGGGCCGAGGAAACGTCGGGCCATCTTATGGCCTTCTGTTACTGGAAGAACCGTCTGTACATAGATGTGTACCATGGCCTGACGGATGGCGGCGGCATTGGTCCGCTGATCAAGACCCTGTTGTATTACTATTGTTCAATGTATTATGGTGTGCAGCTCTCCGATGAGGACATCCGGCTTGCCGACAGTCCGATGCTTCCGGGAGAATGGGAAGATCCTGCGCTTAAGAAACTGCCCGCCGAAAGGACAGGGCTCGTGACCAAGTGGCAGCAGCCGGCCTTTCAGCTGGAGAACGGAGGGATCGTGCACATGATGCCGGATGCCCTTGTGTACAACCTTCGTATCCCGGAAAAAGCATTCATGCGGTTCAATATTTCCAATGATGGCAGTCCTGCGACCATCACGGCGCTCCTGCTGGCACGGGCCATCGATACGCTGCATCCGGAGGCGGAGCTTCCGACAGTGATCGCCATGTGTGTCAACCAGCGAAAGGCACTTAGGCACCCTTCGCGCATCAGAGCCTGGTGGGAGACGTGCGCATGCCGTATCTGGACAAGATGAAGCCGATGCCGTTTTCCACGCAGGCCACCTGTTTCCGGGGCATGGTCACCCTGCAGTCGGACAACGACATGGTCCTGGACGAGATCCGGGACTATCAGGCATTGATGGCGTATCTGGAAACGCTGGACAGTCAGGAAGCGCGGAAAGCCTGCTGCGTACAGCGCATGATGGACCTGTCCCGCTGTATCACGGCCACGGTCAGCTACGTAGGCAAGGCCAGCCTGGGGGAAGCGGAACGGTACATCCAGGAGTATGAAGCCTTGACATCTACCGCCCTGCCTTCCACCCATGTGCCGCTGACCATCGAGATGAGCGCCATCAACGGGTACTTCTTCCTGAACTTCATCCAATATTTTCAGGAGACCGACTATTTGAACATGTTCATTCGTCAGCTGCGCGAAAATGAGATCGATTACGATGTGCTGAACGTTACGGAGGCGCGTTACCCGCGGATCGAACTGCCGGTCTGAGCCGACAGATCATAATATAATTAGGAAAGGACACGATTATGGACAAGAGGGCCCGAGTAAGCAACGCGCTGAACAAACTGCCGGTGGATCATGTGCCGGTGGGCATGTGGTATCATTTTTCCGGAGCGGAAGCTGAGGGCGAGGACTGCGTGCAGGCCCACCTGAAGTATTATCGCGAAACAGATCTGGATTTTCTGAAGGTCATGAACGACGGTGCCTTCGTCTATCCCATCCCGGAGACCATCAAGACGCCGGAGGACTGGTGGCGCCTGAAACCGCTGGGTCAGGACCATCCCTACATCAAGGATCAGGTCTGGCGGGCGAAGCGCATCGTGGAGGAGATCGGACAGGAGCGCTTCGTGTTCTACAATATCTTCGCGCCTTTCACCTGCATCCGGGCGGGCAGCTCGGAGGCCATGGTCATGCGTCATCTTAAGGAGAACAAGCCGGCCGTGCTGCATGCGCTGGACATCATCGCGCAGGATCAGGCCTTGCTCTGCGAACTGTTGATCAAGGAAGCGGGCTGCGACGGTGTCTACTTCTGTGTGCAGGGTGGAGAGAAGGACCGGTTCACTTTGGAAGAATATAAAGAGATCGTGCAGTCCAGTGACCTGTACGTCCTGGAGCATGTGAACCGCTATTCCAAGAACAACATCCTGCATTGCTGCGGCTGGGCCGGGGCGAAAAACAACCTGGAGCTGTGGAAGGGTTACCCGGCGAAGTGCGTCAACTGGGCGGTCTATGTGGAAGAACTCCCGATCCCGGAAGGACGTTTCTTCTTCGGAGACAAGGCCGTGCTGGGCGGGTTCGAGACCCTGCATATGAATCCGGAACTGACAGAGTACAAGGGCTTGCTGTACTCCGGAACCAAGGAAGAGATCCAGAACTACACGAAGGAACTGATCGGCTTCTGCGGCAAGCGAGGGCTGATGCTCGGCGGCGACTGCACCATCGCCACCTTCCTGGACCACGAACGGGTCCGCTGGGTCGTGGAGGCAGCCCGAGAGGTGTAAGATGCAGGAAGAAGTTTTTTACAGAAACAACAGGATGAGCTGGCGGCTGGAATCAGCCCTGGATGACTTCGACACGTACGAGGAGTTTGAAAAACGGTTCTCCGATGAATTCCTGAACGAAGACAGCAAGATCGGGGATTATCTGGATGAATTGCTGGTCAAATACGATAAACGGGCGGCCGCAGTCTCCAAGAACGCCGGGCTCTCCATCCCCTACGTCGGCAACATCATCAATCATAAAAAGAACAATCCCTCCCGCGACGTCCTGATCGCTATCTGCTTCGCGATCGGCACGACGTTCGAGGAGGCGCAGTATCTGCTGAAATACGCGGGCCACGCACCCTTGTATGTGCGCAGGAAGCGGGACGTGATCCTCTGGTTCGGCCTGATGAAACAGCAGGACATCTACACCGTGAACGAGGAACTGATCGAACGAGGCCTCAGGCCGCTTGTCAAAGAATGAAAAATGCTACCACCGGTAGCAGAGAGAAACCTCCTGATTTGGTATGATAGGATCATCAAAACCAAAACAGGAGGTATTTATTATGAAAGAAAACAGAAAACCTTTTGCTGACATCATCGTCGTCATCACGCAGGCCTTCTATGGCAACCGGACCCAGACGGGCCTCAAGGAAAAGGACATAGACCAGTTCATCCAGATGGGCTCCATTGGGGTAGACCCGAGAACCGGGAAACCGTTCCCGTTGATGTATCCGGCTGACCGTACCATCGTGCGGATCCCCGGAACAGATCGATTGATCCTGATGTACAATCCATATATGGAAGAGGAACGGCTCGAGGAGGGAAGGGAACTGTTCGAGAAGAAAGGCTACAAAATCAAGCCATTGGCAGAGATCCCGGAGCTGGATCTTAAGATCTACAGCCGCTGCATCGCTTTGCGGATGGATGAGGAGGGCCATCTTTCCAGCCTGGAGGAGGAAGACTACTCGATACTATGGAAGTATCTGGCGCCGTAAGAGGCATAAAAATGAGGACTGTCGCACTTTTGATGCGGCAGCCCTTGTTTTGTTTTGACAGGTCGCGAACGTCCGGATCGTTTTAGACCATATGTTACAGACCTTTCAGATAGGCAAGTGCCTTCAGGTAATCCTCCGGATCGGGCCGGTGCTCGATGAGGGCGGGCATATCCGGATCGCCCAGGGAAGCGATCTTCTGCAGATAATACTTGTGGTCGAAGGAGCCTTCGCCGATGGGTACTTCGCGGATGGCCACGGTCAGGCCCGGGTCCATCAGCACGTCTTTGATATGGAAGCCGACCATGTGGCCGCTCAGTTTGTCGAAGGCCTCATCGATCAATTCCTTCTGGTGGGTGTAGGTGTAGGCATCATTGATCAGGTTGAAGGGATCCAGGTGGACCTTGAAGCCCGGCCGGTCGATATCTTTGATCAGCTGTACGTACTGATCCACTGTCGTGGGGGCCATCCATTGCATGGTCTCCAGCGTATAGCAGGTGTTGTGCGGCTTCACGGTATCCAGCAGCTGTTGGATGAAGGCGACGTTCTGCTCATATAATGCGGGCTCAAAGTTCTCGCGGTAGCAGTAGAACCACAAAGGACCGGCAGCGCCGGATACGTTGACGCAGCAGCGCGCGCCGACATATTCAGCCAGACGAAGCTGACCCAGGCAGCGTTCCCTGCCCTTCAGAGCTTCTGCCGGTTCCGTGTTCCAGGGCGATGTCCATACGCCGACCTCGGCGATCAGGATATCCTGTGCCTTTGCCGCCTCGACATAACTGTCGATCAGGGAGACCGGCGCGGTGTAGTCCACGGGGAAGGATGCGGCGCGGAAGCCATGTTCTTTCAGGTAAGAGGCCCATTCCTCCGGGGTCTCGTGCGGGACGGTGTAGTTCATTCCAAGTCTCATGGGGGAGATCCTCCTTATGATATATATCATTGGACTGACTTAAGTGTAGCATAGATCAAGGCCTTTTTCCATTTACAATCTGAAATAACGGGATGGAGGATACTGAAAACAGATTCGGTAGGAAGAGGAGCATCCGATGAGGGAACAGGGTTGCTTTTCTTTACGGCAGATTCTTACGATGCATGTAAAAAAGCCGGAGGATTTATTGATATTGCAATAGAATTTGCGGAAAGGAGCATGAAAAATCTTACATTAATATTAAAATTTCTTTACAAATTGCGATTGACATATCCAATTAAGAGGCCTATAATTGAATAGGATTATGGAATATTGTCTATGATTGACTTTGTGCGCCCATTAATGGCAGCAAAGACAAGTGTGTAACAGCCGAAAGGCAAACCCTATCAACCCATCAGTTGATAAATCTTCGTATTTAAATATGAGGAGCAAGGAGGAGTAAGTCAATGAAAAGAAAAACGGGGGAGCTCTGGAGAAGAGTAGGTGCACTCCTGATGGCCGTAGTGTTCTGCTATGGTATCATCGCACCTGCAACGACCGCGCTTGCGCTTGAAGACGAAGCGATCGCGGAGGACATCCAGGAAGACGCTGCCGAAGTTGAGGAGATCGAAGAGGCTGAAGAGGCTGAGGTTCCCGATGTTCCGGCAGATGATGAAACAGCAGAAGAGGCCGAAGTAGAAGCAGAAGCCGAGGCTGAAGAAGCTGAGGAGGATGTCGAAGCTGAGGAAGCTCCTGCGGAAGAAGAAGAGACAGAAGAAGCTGAAGCTGTTAGCTATCAGGCGGGCACATATACCCGTTATGGTGCTGACTATACTGTCACCGTATCTTATGATGAGTCTGCATGTTTCCCGATGGGAACACAGCTCGTCGTTCGCGAAGTGACAGAGGGTGCAGCTGGCTACGCGCAGTACTATAAAGCGACGGAAGAAGTCGTTGCTGGTGAGAACACCGAGATCAAAGCGGTCCGCTTCTTTGATATCGCGTTCGTTTCCGGAACGGAAGAGATCGAGCCGCAGGCTCCGGTCGCCGTGACGGTCACCTTCCCGTACGATGAAGATGCTTCCGGCGAAGGCCGTGTATCCGTCCTGCACATGGCAGACGGTGCCGAGGTCGTTGCCGCCAGCGCCAGCGTTGCGGAAGATGCTAACGAAGTTACCGCTTCGTTCGCCAACGATGAGTTCTCTGTATACGGTTTCGCCTATACTGTAGATTTCACCTACGATGAATACACCTATCGTCTGCCGGGCGAAGGCAGCATCCTGCTTTCCGAGCTGTTCGCGGCTCTGGGCATCGAGGCTGACGTCGCTGACGTGGAGAAGGTGGAATATACCGATCCCGAACAGCTTGAGATCGCACTTCAGGAAGACGGCGATTATCTGATCACCAGCCTGAAGCCCTTCGAGACCGAAGAGACCCTGACCATCACCCTCAAAGACGGTACGGTCATCGTGATCGACGTCGTGGATCCTCCGGCAACGGACAACACCACGGTCGACCATATCGATATCGGTGTCACCGCGGCTGCGAGCATTTCCATTCCGTTGGCTTATGGTAAGTATTACGACGCCGACGGCAACGTAGTGTTGGATGTGGCGATCGACAACAAGAACGAGCATGCGACCGGCGTCAACGAGCAGGTCCCGATCACTGCTGATGATCTGCGTGCAGCGAAGATCACCGCGAAGAGAAACGGTGAGAATTATACGAATTTCAGCACCGGCACGAACTATACGGAAGACTGGGGTACTGATCCTAACACCGGCGCCCGTGTCGAGCAGCTCCGTATCCCCGGAACCTTTGGTACAGGTACACATGCCAACCCCGTAACCTATACGGTGGAAGTAAACAAAGAGATCACCGTTACTCTTGAGCGCGACGGCGAGACGCTGTATACGGAAGATGGCGAGCCCATCACTGTTTCCGTAATGGCAGCCTTGATCTCCTCATTTACATTCTTTGATGCGGGCAATATGTGCCCGGGTATCGTAAACGGCAGCAACGTCAATGGTAACGTTGATTGGTCTGCAGGTATGGACTTCATCCTTGGCACCTCTTCCGATACGGATACTCAGGTGACCGCGATCGAGATCATCAAGTACATCGTCGATGAGGATGGAAAGACGATCGAGACTGAAGATACCTACGACTTCGATTTTGAAGTATACCAGAATGCGTCTGGTGACGATACTGCTCCTACCGCATGGAGTGGCGAGACTACTGCTACGATCGATTACAGCGGCTATGATAAGCTCAACGACAGGACCCTTACGACCAGCACTGATGGCCTTGGCGTCGTCTATGATTATGACGTAGCAGATCCTGCCCTCGTCTATATCGTTGAAAAGGAAAGCAGCATCCCGGAGACCATCACGGATGCAAATGGCAACACCCTGGTCTATGACCATACCTATATCAAGACCGAATATGCATGGCGTGGCGATGGCGGAGAACAGCACTCCAATATAAACCAGGATGACACCTACAAGGCGATCCCGGATGTGGTCGGTGCATACTCCAGCGATTCTTCGGATGAGGACCTGTTCAACACCTTCCTTGAATTCTACGTATACAACGTATATGTTCCGGACACGACCGAAGTGACCGTTACCAAGGAGTGGGATGATAACGATGACCAGGATGGTATCCGTCCTGACAGCGTCACCATCACCCTGGAAGGCTCCGACGGCAACACCTATGAGGTAGAGCTGGATGGAACCGCTGATGATGAGCCTGAAGGCACAGATCCTGTTGGCTATGAAGTAGAAGAGTGGACTGCGAAGTTCATCAACCTGCCGACCAGCAATGCGGATGGCAAGATCACTTATGAAGCCAGTGAAAAAGAGGCCGATCCTGTAACAGGTGAGGACGCTGCAGGCCTATGCTTATGAAGTGACCGGCAGTGAAGAAGATGGCTACGTAGTGACCAATACCCATACCCCGATCAAGACCACCGTCAAGGTCACGAAGGAATGGGAAGATGAGGATGACAAGGACGAGCTTCGTCCTGACAGCATCTCCGTACAGCTGTTGGCGAACGGTGAAGCTTCCGGCGACCCCGTTGAGCTGACTGCTGATGAAGACTGGACCTATACCTGGGAAGACCTGCAGGGTTATGAGGAAGGCAAAGCGATCGAGTACACGATCGAAGAGCCGGAAGTCCCCGAAGGTTATGAAGTGGAAATCGGCGAAGTATCCGGTACTCCTGAGGACGGCTACGAAGTGACGATCACCAATACCCACGAGGTAGAGGAAGAAGAGCAAGACGTCGAGATCGAGATCACCGGTAACAAGAAGCTGGTTGATTCCAAGGATGATTCCAAGGAATATGAGCTTGAGGACGGCGAGTTCGAGTTCGAGCTTGAGATCGACGGTGAAGTCGTCGCGACCGGCAAGAATGATGCAGATGGCAACATCTCCATCACCTACACGATCGAGAAGGCGGAAGCTGGCGAATATAAGTTCAAGGTTTCTGAAGTCAAGGGTGACGAAGAGAACGTGACCTATGACGAGAATTCCTTCGAAGGCACGATCAAGATCGAAGAGAACGAAGACGGTAAGCTGGAAGCGACCATCGAAGGCGCTGATGAGATCGAGTTCGTCAACAAGTATGAAGAGCCTGAGAAGGTCAAGCCGGTACCGCCGTCACCGACGCCTGAGACTGGCGACCACAGTACTCCTTGGCTGTGGCTGGCCATCATGCTGGCGGCAGGACTTGAGCTTGCAAGCCTGATCTACGTAAGAGTTCGCAAGAATCGCTGATCGATATTGAATCAGTAACCGAAGCACCGGAGCAGAAATGCTCCGGTGTTTTTTGATGTTCTAAGAGCTGAAAAAAGGCAGAAATGATCCAGCGATATCGATTGTGGGCATTAATATTTTATACAAAACAATAAAAACAAATAAACAATTGCACAATCGATTGATAAAATTTTAACAAATAATGCTTGACTTCTCTTGTAGGAGAGTGTTATGATATTTGCGATTATGGACTATTGTCTATACGTGTCTCCAAATGCATGTTTTTTGCATTTAGAGGCCGGCAAAAAGTCCATGGACATTTTCTCGTAAGGAGAAATGTTTTTTGGCAGCACATATCTTTATAAGCGGTTACACGAGAGGGGATCTTGTCCGGCGTGTGATATGTGCTGTTAGAGAAGATCGCGATATGTAAGGTCGCATTGTGTAGCTGCCGAAAGGCAAGGAAAAGTTCGATTGTTTTTCTGAGAGTCATCAGTTATCAGAAAAGGGGGAGAACATGAGGAAAAGCAACAAAACAGGGTTGGAAGCATTGAAAAAGGTACTCGTGGTATTTATCATCGGTGCCATGCTTTGTACCAATGTGATCAGCCCGGTGAAAGCTCTGGATACTTTGGGTGAGACCCCGGTAGAAGAGCAGAATGAGGAAATCGAGGAGATCTCCGACACAACGGAAAGATCTGTTGAAGGATCTTCAGAAGAGGAACCGGAGATACCTGCTAAACAGGCTGAAGAGCCTGTAGAAGATGAAGAGGTTCCGGAAGAGGTCCCGCAGGAAGAGATCCCTGAGGAAGAGCCTGCTGAAGAGGCTCCTGCCGAAGAAGTTCCGGAAGAAGTCCCTGCGGAGGAACCGGCGGAGGAAGAACCGGTCAAAGAAGCTCCGGCAGAGGAAGCTGTCTATCCGGAAGCCTATTTTGAGGGCGAAGCAGGTGTCGTTTCCGTAAAGGTCTTTGCACCTGAAGGCGCCTTCCCGGAAGGCACCACCATGAAGGTGGCATCGGTCAATTCTAAGGCCGTGGAGAAAGTCGCAGAAGGTCTTGTTGATGAAAGCACAGGCAGATCCCATGCCGTCAACATCACTTTCTATAATGCTGACGGAGAAGAGGTCGAGCCTCTGGCTCCGATCAACGTCTCCATGTCTGCATCCGATATCGCTGATGAGAACGCGGTCATCGTCCATATGCCCAACAATGGTGCGGCGGAAGTCGTCGACTCCGAGGTGGCAGAGGAAGGCATCAGCTTTGAGACCGATCAGTTCTCAGTTTACGTCGTGGTCGAGACGGGTGAGGATGCCCGCCTGACCGTCATCTTCAAGAACGGTGATACTGAGGTCGCTCAGATGATCGTCAAGAAGAGCGATATCGATAAGCAAGCCGCTGATGGCAGCGGAAGCGTCTTCGAGCAGATCATCTATGATCCGGGTGTCGGCGAGATCCCGGAGGACCAGGTGTTCCGCGGCTGGACCGATAAAGAGACGTATACTATGGATGATGCCGAAAGTGCGATGACGATCGAGGACGTTCGTGACGCTGTCAAGGCAAAGCTGAACGAGGGCATCACAGATGGTGATACATACACCATCAATGCCATGATGTTCAAGGTCATCAACGTTACGTTCAAAGATGAGCTCGGCATCGTCATCAAGGGCGAAGGCCTTCTGACCGTGGGTGACGATCCTGTTACCTATGAAGTCACGGAGACCTATGTCCCGAAGACGTCCGATCAGGAATTCCAGGGCTGGTACGTCAATTCCGCCGGCACGGTAACGGATGCAGATGGGAACACCATCGAAAACGGCACCGCGATCCAGACAGATACGACGATCAAGGTGACGGATGATACCATCCTTTCCGCTAAAGCGCCTGCAGGGTTCTGGCTGATCTTCAAAGAGAACGGTACCGGCGCCAGCTATACGGCCCCGCAGTTCCTGGAAGGTGTAAAACCGACTGAGCCTGCAGATCCTGCCCGCTATGGATATACGTTCGAGGGCTGGTATAAGGACGCTGCGTGTTCGGATGGCCAGGAGTTCGATTTCGATCAGCTGCTGGAGAAGACGACCACCGTGTACGCCAAGTGGGTCGAAAACACCACTGCCAGTTACAATGTCATCATCTGGAAACAGAACGTCAAAGGCAATGGATATGATTTCGCAGAATCCGTCAAATTTGAAAACGGTACGGTCGGACAGAACATCAATAAGGTGACGGAATCCGGCACCGGTAACGGCAAATATGCGAGCGTAGATGAAAAGGCAAAGAAATATACAGGCTTCCATCTGGATCAGTATGACAAGAACGTCAAGATCAAATCGGACGGCACGTCTGTTGTCAATGTATATTACAACAGAAATGAGGTCAAGCTGACGTTCGTGCACAGAGGTCGTCAGAATTGGGTCACAGATCATGAGATGACCGGTCTCTATGGATCTTCTCTGAAAGATAATGGTTATACATGGCCGACGGAATACGACTGGTATGATGACTATGATTATGATTTCATGTACGGCTATTACGGTGCCGGTACTCGTACCACCTTCCTGGACGCATTCATCCTGTCTGACGGTGGATCCGAGCAGACGTTCTATGGATTTAATGGCAGCGGCCGCGATACTGTCCGCTTCTATAAACAGAACGCTGATGGCGGTTATCCGGGGTTGAACAGCCCTACGAACCAAGTCACGGCGGACGGCAGTGCCACCTTCAACATCTCAGATAAGTACAATGGATATCATGCCGCGGAGTACAGCACGAACGGCACGACATGGACAAGGCTGGGTAATAAGGACAGCGATGGTTATTATGCGAAGGTGAGCGGCTATCGAAATCTGTATATCCGCTACGCTCCGGACCTGTACAATATCCAGTACAATGACGGCATCTATGTGGATGGCAACGGCAATGAGGCAGAGGGCTACTCATCCCGCGGTGAATTGAAAGTCGTTGAAGATATCCCCTATGCCTCCAATATGGCATCCTATAACAAGGGCAAAGCCAACTATTATGCACCGGAATTCGCTGAATTCACCTTCGTAGGCTGGTATGTGGATGATACCTGCACACAGCCGTATACTTTCACCACCATGCCGGAAGGCTTGAAAGTCTATGCGAAGTGGGTCCAGAATGAATATCGTGTTTTCCTGCATCCGAACGTACCGACGTCGGATACCAGTTTCAGCATGGGCGGTCAGAACACCTCCTTCCGAGTATCAAGCGGCGAGCAGATCAGCCAGATCACCGCGGTCCGCGATGAATACGAACTGGTTGGATGGTACTCTGATGAAGCATGCAAGAAGCCGTTCAACTTTGATGCGTATACGTTGAACGAGGATACGACCAATGAATATGACAAGTCTCGTCCTACCGAGCTGAATGAGTATGGCGATCCGACGTCTTCTGAGAACAAGGATAAAGACCGTGAGTGGATCAACAAGTGCCTGGACCTTTATGCGAAATGGCGCAGCAAGCTGATCGGCGCAGAAGGCATCACTGTAGTCTATGACGCAGGTGAGGATGGATCTTTCGCCGGCGACAAAGAAACCTATACAGATCCTCTGCTGTACAAGGATACTGCGCGCGCAGTCGCGACCGGTGCAGCCACAGCATCCGATCCTGAAACGAAAGAATTCTCTCACTGGGTCGTTCAGAAATGGAACGGATCCGATTTCGAGGATACAGAGGAGACCGTTTATCCTGGTGATGGATTTGACGTTCTGAAAGCTTATACCGAGCAGACCGAGAACGACGATCATACCGAAGAGAATCCGAGCTACACCTATACCTTCAAGCTTCGTGCAGAGTATAAAGATCTTGATGAAGAGAAGCTGACGCATATCTACTGGTACGCGAACAACGAAACGGAAGCTGTCAAAAAGGTCGAAGAGCTCCACATGAACGAAGCGGTCGATATCGAATCCGCTGATCTCTTCAGCTATGAGAATCATAAGTTCATCGGCTGGGCCAGATATAAAGAAGGCCAGAAGCCGAGTTCTCCTACTGATACCACGAACCTGTGGCTTGAATATGATGAAGCAAACGACAAGTTCATGCATGAGGGAGAAGAGGCAGAACAGGTCGCCTGCGACGAGAAGGACCCGTATCATGATCTGTATGCTGTATGGGCGCCTGAGATCTCTGTCAGAGTCAGTGCTGACACGCAGGAAGTCCCCTACAACGGCAGCGAGCAGAAGTATGACTATACCAAAGAAGGTGCCTATAAGGTAGAGTATAAGGTCGGCGCGGAAGACTGGACGACCGAGAAGCCGGAAGGCATCAAGCTCAATGAAACCAAACCGGAGATCAAGGGTACCGATGTTGATACGTACACCGGCAAGGTCAAAGTCTCTATCGAGCCGGAAGAAGGCGCACATGTCGCGATCTCTGATGAGGGCAAAGAGGCTGAGGCTACGGCC
>JAFVHC010000004.1 GCA_017474705.1 Bacillota bacterium | reverse complement strand
TGACGGCGGGCATTCAGACGAGCCGCCGTATCCTCTTCTTCCGGATGGAACACGTCGACGCCCAATGCCTCCAGGTGCATATAATCTTCCACCTGATCCCAAGGCACCAGGAAACCGGCGCCATGGGCACAGAAGACCGAACCTGTGGGATCCGCCAGATCCTGGTCCGGGTCATAGCGGCGTTCCGCAAGGACTTCTTCCGTATTGTGGCAGTTCATATAGCCGGCAAGAGAGCAGAAGATCCGTCCACTGCCCCGGCTGTAGGCCGTCACTTCTTTCTGATATTCCCTAAGGCAGGACACCGGTGCCTTGCCTGTAAGGATCGCACGATCCCCCAGGGTCTCCTGATCTGTTACCTCTCCGAACATCTTCTGTACGTCGGACAGCGCGCGTCCCACGTTTTCAGCCGGGATCTCCAGCCGGAAGGCATAGACCGGTTCCAGAAGGATGCTCTGGGCTTTCATCAGCCCTTGGCGCACGGCCCGGTATGTCGCCTGACGAAAGTCCCCGCCCTCCGTATGTTTCAAATGCGCACGTCCGTTGATCAGGCTGATGCGCATGTCCGTGACGGCCGACCCAGTCAGCACGCCGCGATGCTGTTTTTCCTGCAGGTGTGTGAGGATCAGGCGCTGCCAGTTCCTGGCCAGCACGTCCTCGGAGCACCGGCTTTCGAACTGGAGCCCAGAACCGCGCGGCAGAGGCTCCAGCAGCAGGTGCACTTCCGCGTAATGACGCAAAGGTTCAAAATGACCGACACCTTCCACCGGGGCAGCGATGGTTTCCTTATACACCAAACGGCCGCTGCCGAAATCCACAGGCACGCCGAACCGTTCGTAGATGCGGTTTTTCAGCACCTCGATCTCGATCTCGCCCATCAGCTGCGCATGGATCTCCTGCAGTTCTTCATTCCAGACGATATGCAGCTGCGGATCCTCTTCTTCAAGCTCTTTGAAGCGCAGCAGCATGGTGTGGGCATCCGCGATATGGCCGGTCCCGTCCAGCAGGATCCGGATCTGATAGGTCAGCACCGGTTCCAGCATAGGCCGGATCGCATCCTCCTCAAGCCCCAGGCCCTGCCCGGCGTACGTTTGTGTGAGTCCTGTCACCGCGCAGACCTGGCCGGCAGACACGCTGTCCACCTGAGCTGCCCCACTGCCGGAAGGGATCAGGATCTGATTGACTTTTTCCGTCCATTCCTCTGTGCTGATGTCCTCGCGGGCCGCAAGGGTCCCGCCCGTGATCTTCATGTGGGTCAGCCGCTGCCCTCTCGCATCCCGCGTGATCTTGTAGACCTTTGCCGCGAACTCGGCAGGATACTTGGGCATGCGTGTATACAGGCACAGCGCGTCCAGCAGTTCCTCCACCCCGAAGACTTTCAGTGCGGATCCGAAGAAACAGGGAAAGACCTGGCGTTTGCGGATGAGCATGCTGATCTCCTCCGGCTGCAGCAGGGCACCGGACAGGAATCGCTCCATCATCTGCTCGTCATACATGGCCAGATCCTCATGAAGCACGGCGGGATCCGCACCGAAATCGATGCAGGCGTCGCTTAGGTCCCGCTTCAGTTCCTGCATCAGCTTTTCGCGGTCGGCCCCTGCCTGGTCCATCTTGTTGATGAACAAGAAGACCGGTACATGGTACTGTTCCAGAAGGCGCCACAAAGTGACGGTATGCCCTTGCACACCGTCTGCTCCGCTGATCACCAGCACCGCATAATCCAGGACGCTTAAGGTACGCTCCATCTCCGCGGAAAAATCCACGTGGCCGGGGGTGTCCAGCAGCGTGACTGCTTTTTCATCTCCCCCGCGGCGCAGGACGAACTCCGCCTGTTTGGAGAAGATCGTGATGCCGCGCGCACGTTCCATGGCGTCCGTGTCCAGGAAAGCATCCTGATGATCGACCCGGCCCATCTTGCGGATGGCACCTGTCAGATACAGGATGCTTTCTGAAAGGGTGGTCTTGCCGGCATCCACATGTGCCAGCATACCGATACAAATATGATCCATAATGCTTAAAGTTCAGGCAGCCAGACCCGCATCTTGTTCAAGCCGCGGTTGGCCCAGGTATAATAGGGCACCATAACGATCTGCGTAGGTCTGAGTTTGGGACGGGTGGTGCTGTACAAGCTTCCATCGGTCTGCAGACTGTAACCATCAGCGATCAGTTTGACCGTGCCGCATAATTCTTTCGTCATCTCCTGCACCTGGATGGCTCCATCGGCGGGCAGGCGCAGTGAGAAGATGTCCTCTTCGTTATCGACGCCTTCCGCGCAATAGACCAAGGGTCCGCGCTGCACCGCCACCATGCCGCTGTCCGCCGTGATCTGCGGATCGGCATAATACCTTCTGGGTTCCATATCCAGATACAATTCCACACGGGACGCGCCTTTGATATACTGATATCCATCTTTCGGACGGACCACCATGGGCACACCGTCCACCACCATCTTCGTGTGATGGCTCCATTCCGGGATACGGACGGCCAAAGTGATTGGCGCTCCATCCAGCTCATAGATGACACTGCCTTCGTACGGATACTTGGTCTGCACCGAGATCCGCGCACCCAGTTCTTTCGTAAGATCCAGGCTGCCGCCCAGGAACAGGTGTGCATACACGGTCGTATCCTGCACGCCCCAGGCATATTTTGCGATGGAAGCGATGGTCCGGGTGACGTTCGGCGGGCAGCAGGCGCAGCCATACCATTTGGGCCGCTGCGGCAGGGCGTGCCGATAGCCCGGCACTTCTCCGGAGATGCCCGGAATGACTTCCAGCGGGTTCACATAGAAGAAGCGCTTGCCATCCAGCTGCATGCCTGCGAGAACAGTGTTGTACAAAGCACGTTCCATCACATCCGCGTAATTGCCTTTCGGCTCCAGATCCAGCATCTTGCGGGCAAAGAACATCAGGCCGATGGACGCACATGTCTCTGCATAAGCTGTCGCGTTCGGCAGATCGTAGTCCTTGGTGAAGGCTTCCCCATGCACCGTGGAGCCAATGCCGCCGGTGATATACATCTGCTTGTTGGCGATGTTGTCCCACAAGCGCCGGCAGGCATCGACCAAAGTCTGGTCACCTGTCGTGGCCGCCAGATCCGCCATGCCGGTGAACAAGTACACGGCGCGTACCGCATGACCGGTCGCCACCTGCATGTCGCGGACCGGCTGATGCGCCTGCATGTAGGCCACGTCACCCGCGTCCTTGCTCCATACGCACCAACCGTTGGTCTCGTTCTCTTTGATGAAATAATCCGGATCGACACCGCGCACGTTGATGAAATGCGCCGCCAGTTCCAGATATTTCTCATTGCCCGTCGCACGATACAAGCGCATCAGCGCCAGCTCGATCTCCGGATGGCCCGGGTAGCCGGGCATCTGCTGCACCACGAACCGCTCATAGATATGGTCGGCCATACGGCACATGACATCCAGCAGGGTCGGCTTGCCGGTCGCCTCGTAATAGGCCACCGCCGCCTCGATCATATGGCCGGCGCAGTACAGTTCATGGGCTTCCCGCAGGTTGGTCCACTTCTTGTCCGGCCGCTTCAACGTGAAGTATGTATTCAGATATCCATCCGGGTACTGGGCTTCCTGGATGGTCTTGATGACCTCGTCCAGTCTGGCTTCCAGGTCCGCGTCCGGTTTACTGACCAGCGAATACGCCGCGGCTTCGATCCACTTGGCAAGATCCGAATCCTGGAAGACCATGCCATAGTATTCACCCGGCTCGGCGCCGCGCGCCATGACGTCCGCCGCCATTTTGAAATTCTCGATGGAATGGCTCTTCTCCGCGTCCGGGATCTGGTCCCGCAGAGCCGCTTCCTGATAGGGGATCACCACATCGGTCAAAAGATCCTCATACCGCTTCCAGAACGGATCCGCGATATGAAACTGTCTGATCAGATCGCTCATTGCATCTCCTTATCATGCTTCATAGAGTTCTTATACATAAGGAACGCCAGTATGACCGCAATGATATCAGCGGCCGGCTGCGCCCAGACGGTACCATGATATGCGAACAAAGTGCTCATGAGGAGCAGTACAGGGATATAGACGATACCGGAACGGCTCAAGGACAGGATCATGCTGGGCACG
Organism: Bacillota bacterium; assembly: GCA_017474705.1. Taxonomy (GTDB): domain Bacteria; phylum Bacillota; class Clostridia; order Lachnospirales; family Bianqueaceae; genus RUG159. The sequence continues at coordinate 1,404 of JAFVHC010000004.1, read as the reverse complement.
CCCTTGCCCATGGACTGGAACAGGTTGGTCAGCAGGAACAGCAGACCCAGGATGGGGCCGGTGGAATTCATCGCCCGCAGGATGTACGTTCCATGCTTGATGACGTCTGCGTCATCGATGAAGAAGCGTACCAACGTCCCTGCCAGCAGCTCAATGAGCAAGGTTCCGGCCGTGCCCACGATGATCTGCATCAGCGCCGTATAGCGCAGCGCGCCGTGGAAACGTTCCCGGTTGCGTGCACCATAGTTATAAGCCAGCAGCGGCTGTACGCCGAACGCGATGGCGATCAGCAGCATGAAAGCGATGGAGTTGACTTTGCCCGCTACGCCCATGCCGGCGATCACGTTGTCGCCGAATTTGACCAGCTTGTTGTTCAGGATCAGCATGGCGACGCTCATCATGACGTTGTTCAAAGAAGCCGGCACACCAACTACCATGACCGGTCCGATGATCTCTTTTACACGGTAGAACTTCGGAGCCAGGCTCTGCGTCTTGCTGCGATTCAGCAGGATGATGAAGTAGATATCCGCACAGAGGTTGGAGAAGACCGTCGCTGCGGCCGCGCCCTGGATGCCCATCTTGCAGCCGAAGATCAGGATCGGGTCCAGGATGATGTTGATGACTGTACCCATCATCTGGCCGAACATGGTCTCTTTCGCGCCGCCTTCGGAGCGGATCAGATTGCTGCCGACAAAGTTGAGCACCATGATCGGAGCGCCAACACCGATCCAGGACAGATACTGTCTTGTATATTCTCGGGTATTCTCACTGGTACCGACGATATCCAGCAGAGGAGTCATGCCGCCCATGATCACGGCAGCCGAAACGACACCCAGGCCTACTGCGGTCCAGAAGCAGAAACTGGAGATCTGCTTGACGCGTTCATGTTTGCCTTCGCCCATGGAACGGGCCAGGAAAGCACCTCCGCCCAGTCCGAAGATATTGCCGAAGCCCATCAGAATAGTGAAGATCGGGCCTGATAAGGAGACCGCCGCCAGCTGGTTGGGATCCCCGATGCGGCCGATGAAGAACATATCGACCAGATTATAGACGACGCCCGTCAGCATGGACAGGATATTGGGCAGGCATAACGCCCATACCGCTTTACTGATGGGTACGCTGCGGAACAATTCTTCTCGATTCGCGGATTTCTTACTCATTTTTACTTTCCTCCTTGCATACATAGTCATTGTATCGCAGTTTCTTGGAAAATTCAATTCCTCTTCCCTTTTTATCGGAAATGTGGTAGAATATAATGTTGTTTCTATTCAATTCTCATCGGCTGGTTTTCCGCCGATGTTTCAAAAGGATCGATCATGGAATTCAAGAAAAAGTTCAGTGCCTTTTCCTACCGGATCATCAAGACCATGGTCCGCTGGTTTTCGCCGAAATTCAAAATCGAAG
>JAFVHC010000034.1 GCA_017474705.1 Bacillota bacterium | reverse complement strand
GAAAGCCTGGGTAATTGTCCACCTCGTAGGTATTGATCACTTGACCTCCGACAACGCCTCGTTCAAGCAGCAACACGTTCAGATCCGCACGGGACGCATACAGAGCAGCGGTCATACCCGCCGGACCGCCGCCGATAATGATCAGATCATACATTCTCATTCTCTCCTTCTGGTACTTCAGTCCGTGCTTCGGTCATAGGCACGGGCACTTCCAGTTCCGCATGGCTCATGGCTGATGCGGAAAAATACTTGTTGATCAGTGAAATATATCCATTGCGGAAATCTTCCCATACCTTGTTCTGTGCTTCATCGGGAGCGATCCTTTCGGGAGAAGGCTCCGCAGGCCTTGCGGTTTCTTCTCTCTGCAATGGGTCGACGATCACCACGTGACCGCCGGCGGCGTCGACCATTTCCGCGTTCGCCTGCAATTCGTTCAGGCCACTGTCCAGAGCCTCTTTGCAACAGAGTTCATCGACCAGGCAGGCCATATCGTACGAATGATCCGCTGTATACTGTGGATTGATCGGATCCTCATCGATACGCATGATATAGGAGACATAATGGGTCTCGGAACGGAACAAACGGATGACTGCACGCACCAGTCGTTCCATACCCAACGGATAACGGATGCCCACCACTCGCTTTGCCAGGATATCCCGACCGCCTTGAAAGAAACCACGGCGGAAATCCTGCACCAATCGATCGGCCATAGCATGTACTTCGTCGGCTGAAAGGGAGTTCATGTACGCGTTGCGGCGCATCGCTCTTTCAGAAACATAACATCCCAACGTATACAGATTGATAGGATCGGACCAATCCAGCGTTTCGATGATATCCTTGCGGGTACGGTTCTGGAAATCGTACCTGATATGCAGTAAGACTGCCATCTTTTCTTTAGCACAGCGCTCATACTGACTGCACATAAGTTCGCGGATCTCATCGACGGTAACTTTGCGATCCTGATTCAACAGTTGGAACAGGTTAAGGAACATATCCTGATTCCAGTGCATGGCAAAACGCATATGACGGTATGCACTGACGATATTCTCGAACATGGACGCAGCGATCGCGGACAGGATAGGACCGCATTCCGGCCCCAGGACCTTTGCGGCAAACGTAGGGTTCCATACAGAACGCGCATAATTGTCCGGAATGATCTCGCCGTACAGACGCTCCTGGTCTCTTTTCAACTGCACCTGAGAAGCACCGCAGAAGTATTCTTCGCTCCATTTTTGCTCGATATCGATGCAGCTTAAAAGGAACTGAGCGACGGACCTGGCATAGCGCATCCTGGCTTCTTTTGGCCCTTTATGGATCTTCATTTCTTTTGCGATCCATTCCAACTGCTCACGCTCCTTAAAGTATCGGGCATCGGCACGAGCATTCAAGAGTTTATAGTAGTATTGATCATCGAACATAGGATATAAACCTTTCCTGATATAACAATAAAGAGTGAAAAACCTTTTGGTCCTTCACTCTTTAGTTCGCTGGGCAAGAAGGATTCGAACCTACGAATGCTGGAGTCAGAGTCCAGTGCCTTACCGCTTGGCGATTGCCCAGTATCGCTGAAAGTGACTTCGTTCATCAACTCAGCAAAAGAATTATACTGCAGGCATATGG
>JAFVHC010000033.1 GCA_017474705.1 Bacillota bacterium | reverse complement strand
GGGCATGACCACCCAGATCGTATAGAAGCACATGACGAACATCTTGGCCCAGTAAGGGCCTTCGATGAAATCCACCGATCCGCCGCCGAACCATTTGATGACCAGGTTGATCATACCGTCGGTATAGGGCGTCTTCTTGAAAAGGATCATGAAGACAAGGCCGACCGCCAGCGTATTGGTGACGTACGGCAGAAAATAGACCGTCTGGAACAGATTCTTCAACGGTTTGATGGAACTGAGCATGACCGAGATCAGCAACGCGATGCCTGTGGAAAGCGGTACCGTGATGATGACCAGCAGGAATGTATTCTTGATGGCCTGCAGGAAATACGGATCATGCAGCACATAAGAAAAGTTATATAAGCCGATGCCCCTGTAGCTCTGGGACGCAGAATTATAGCCCTCCTCTACGGAATACACGACGACGTCGATCAGCGGATAGACCATAAACACGGCCAGGAACAGGATGGCCGGCAGCAGATAGAGCCAGCCTTTGAGATTGTTTTTCCCACTCATGGTCCGGCCTCATCCTTCTACAAGGATCCGCTCCTCGGTCTCGTGATCGAAGATATGGACCTTGTACGGTTTCAGTGAGAACCGTACTTTTTCGGCGTCCTGATTCACTTTGTTCTCCGCGGTATCGATGATGGAACGGATCTGCACGCCGGTGAACGCCGGATGTGTGGAAACGACACTGGTGTCGCGTCCCATGATCTCCACAGCAGAAAGATCACAGACCAAAGGCCCGTTCTCATCCAGGATAAAGCCTTCGGGACGCACGCCGACCCAGACCTTGCGGTCATCCACGTTCTTCATCTCCAGCACGTCCTGGTCACCGATGAACAGGCGTCCGCCCTTGACTTCGCCCTCGAAAACGTTGATCGGAGGCGTGCCCAGGAATTTGGCGACGAAAAGGTTGACCGGAGAGTCGTACACGTTCTGAGGCTTGTCGATCTGCTGGATCGTGCCGTCTTTCATCACGACGATCAGATCGGAGATGCTCATGGCTTCTTCCTGGTCATGGGTAACGAAAATGGTCGTAACGCCGGTATTGCGCTGGATGCGACGGATCTCCTCACGGGTCTGCAGGCGCAGACGGGCATCCAGGTTGGACAGCGGTTCATCCAGCAGCAGAACCTTCGGTACCTTGACCAGCGCGCGGGCGATCGCCACACGCTGCTGCTGACCGCCGGACAGTTCGCTGGGCTTGCGGTTCATATAAGGCTCGATCTGGACAAGTTTCGCCACTTCGTCAGCCTTGGCATACATGGCCTCTTTCGTCATCTTGTCCTTGCCCTTCAGGTTCTGCAGCGGGAAGATGATATTGTTGCGGACCGTCAGATGCGGATACAGCGCGTAGTTCTGGAAGACCAGACCCACACCGCGGCGCTCCGGCGGCAGATCCGTCACATCGTCCTCGCCGAAGAAGATCCGGCCCTCCGACGCCTTCTCCAAACCAGAGATCAGGTTCAGCGTGGTGCTCTTTCCACAACCGGACGGTCCCAGCAGACCGATCAGTTTGCCATCCGGGATCTCAAAATCAAAATCGTTGACCGCGATGACTTCTTTCCCGTCTTTATTACGGGAAGGAAACCGCTTGTACAGATGTTTCAGTACAACTTTCATGTGGTATACCCCTCGACCTCTTATTTATTGTATTTCATGTACAGTTCGACCCGTTTCTCAGGATCCGGTTCTTTGGCCACAAGATACTCGTGCAACCTGCGGATATATACGATGTGCAGGAATCCCGCCGTAACGATCAACGCAAAGAACAGGACCACCGCGATGATCAGTATGAGCAGGAAAT
>JAFVHC010000003.1 GCA_017474705.1 Bacillota bacterium | reverse complement strand
TGACCTTGCCGTCCTCGACGATCAGTTCCTTGGCAGTGGTACGGGTCATGACATTGTCTTCACCGATGAGGCTGAGCGGTCCTTTGAAGTAGGGTGTCCAGTTTCCGTCGGGACTGGTGTATTCGTTTTCACGATACCAGAGGGCACCGATCAGGGTGGGCTGGGTGTGCTTAAATACAGCGCCCATATCTTCCAGCCACTCCTTGAGGCCCTGTCCGTCTTCAATGAACTGCTTGACCAGATCGATGTCGCCATAGATCCAGCTGGACTTGTCAGCCGTCTGACGGAGGCCGCCGTAGTAGGTCTGGAAGATGTGCAGGTTCAGGGTGGAGAAGAGTGTCAGCTCGGTTTCCGGTACGCCGTCATCCAGCTTGGGCTGCGCCCAGTCCAGATAAGCCTGGATCTCTTTCTTCAGCTCCTGCAGCACAGGCAGGTATTCGGCATGCACGCCGTGCTTGCTAAGTTCGGCGTCGTCGCCGGCCACGAACTCGTGGGTCTTGTAGAACTCTTCATCAAAGGGCTCTTCGCTCCAGTTCAGGATCGTCTTCAGCACGTCGATGCAGCCGAGGCTGGCCTTGATCTTCGCGTAGGACTGTCCGTCACGACCGTAGATGCCCTCGGTAGCATCGGGATCATTGGCATCCCAGACCAGGTAGGGCATTACGGACTGGAACTGACCGCCGGAAACCAGCGTGTTACCGCCGACTTCAGCGTTCTTTTCGATAATGAGCACGGAGTTGTGGTTCTGGGTGGCCTGGGCCGCCGCAGCAATGCCGGCGCCCCCGCCGCCGACGACAACGATATCAACCGTCTTTTCGATGGCTTCGCCGGCAGGATGTTCAACCTTGGCAGATTTGAAAGCATCCATATTGGTGCAGCCAGCTTGTTCCGCAGCAGCGTTCACGATCTCGCGCAGGGCGCGGCCGGAGAAGGTGGCGCCGGAAACACCGTCCACACCCGTGCCGTTGGCAGCGAGCATATCGGGGATCATGATATCAAAGGCGGATTTACCGACATGGGCGGTTTCCATGTTTGCTCCCATCTCGATACCGGTGAGCGCAGTCTCCGAGAAGGTGACCTTGGCTGTCACGTTGCCGTTGTAGCCGTAAGCGGTGGCCTCATATTCACCGGGGGTGAATGCCAGCTCGGCAGCGGGAGCATCATCAGTGGCAAGGGCTTTGCCAACGGCTTCCAGAACTGCGTTCTGGGTAACGGTGGCACCGGCGACAGTGTCAACACCGTCGATCGTGCCAGCGGCGACAATCGCCTCAATCAGCTTTTCAACGGTATCGGCACGAACAAAACCGGCAACGGGGTAGGTTTCTCCGGAATCGTCCACTTCGATCGCGGTGATTTTGCCGTCTTCGACAGTGACTATTACTTTGACCTCACTGGCAAAGCCCTGGGCAGCGCCGGTTTTGGTCTCCGCGTCAGCGGAAGCCACAGCCAGCATACCGAAGGCCAGACAGAAAGACAGGAGAAGGGCAACAAGTTTCTTCATAGGGTTCCTCCATCCTTTCCTATATACTAATTGGGTCCGGCAGATCTGAAATCTGTATATATATTTTACGACAGCGGGTAAGTTTGTGTCAACCGAAAACGTTATCGGATTCCGGTTGATACTATCCAAAAGTGATAATGTCTCATCGATCCAAAAGTGATTTTGTCTCAAACCGGCTGGATCTGGTAAACTGCCAGACATCAGAAGGGAGGGCTGATCACCATCAGAAAGGTGGGACTATCATTGATACAGGAAGCGAAATATCAGGCAGTAAAAAACTACGTAGATCATCCGGACCGGAACAAACTACGAATAGCGGTCAAATTCTCTGTGGCACCGCGAACCGTAGACAGATGGATCCGCGTGGAGTTTGACCAGATGCGGCATATCATTGTAGTAGGTGTGGCGGTTTCCGATGAAAAGGATACTCAGATCTTTCTTCTTTTTCATTTGGATTCGTCCTCCGCCTGCAGAATCATATGTTCAAAGCTTTCCGCGAAACGCTTATCGTCTTCTTCCGTGCGCTTTGGCGGTCCCTTCAGGTGATGCTTTCCGCTGCGCCTGGCTTTCTTTGCCAGATGGCGTTCCATCAGCAAGATGTCAATGTTATCATCCGTATACCATCTGCCGCTCTGGTGGATCGCCTTCGCACCTTTTCCAAGGGCCAGGGCAGCAACGCCGTAATCCTGCGTGACAACTATATCTCCGCGCCTGCAGAGATTAATCAGCGCGATATCCACCGCATCCGCGCCTGCACCGATCACCTTGACAGTACTATAATCAGATGTCAGCTGATGATTGGTGTCGCAGAGCAGTGTCACGGGGATTCCATGCTTCCGGGCAATATCCTCCGCGATCCGGGTTACCGGGCAGGCATCCGC
>JAFVHC010000032.1 GCA_017474705.1 Bacillota bacterium | reverse complement strand
TGTTCATCGTACCAGTGATCCTGTTGCTTTGGTGGTTCGGCCAATGGATCGAGGAAAAACGGCAGGAGCCCAAAGAGATGGATCCTCCTGCGGTCTCCGAGGAGATAGTGATGCCCCCTTCCGCAATGATGCTGCAAGGAGAATATGAACTATGACTGTGTTTCGCAAAGCTCTGCCGGGGGAAAGAGATCAGTTGATCGATTTCGGCAACTATGTTTTCAGCCATGACCATCGGCCGCATGATTTCAAAGCGATCCTGCCGAAGGTCTACGGAGAAGGCCATGAGATCGAAAGCTTTCATTTTGTGGCGGAAGAAGAGGGGCGGATCCGCGGAATGATCGGCGCCTATCCTCATGAGTACACGGTGGCAGGCAATACCCTGAAGACCCGTTTCATCGGGACGGTCAGTGTACATCCTTATGCCCGTGGCAACGGATATATGAAGAAGATCATGCAGATGATCGACGAGGAACTTTCTGCGGATGGGACAGATTATGCTGCTTTGGGCGGGCAGCGCCAGAGGTATCGTTACTTTGGTTACGAGACCGGAGGCATAGCCCTGTCCTTCGTTGTGGACCTGCCGAATCTCAAACATACGGTGGGACCGCTGGATGAAAGCATTTCTCTGGTACCCGTCGAGGCTGATGACGATACGCTTCTGGATCAATTGTACACCAAGTATCTGACACGACCCGTGACAGGCCGCACTCGTGCGGAATTCTATGAAGTCCTCATTACTTGGGGCTCAAGGATCTACGCTGTGTTTGAAGATGTAACTTGTGTCGGTTATCTGGTGCTTTCCGATGATGGACGGCGCGTCATGGAGACGCAGCTGGACGATTGCGCCCGTCTTCCTGATGTATTGAACACATACCTGAACTGGTATGATAAGCATGCGGTGACCGTCCTTGTGCGCGGCTACGAAACAGCACTGATCGATGTTCTGACCCCGATGGCAGAAGATGTTTCTATAGAGAACAATCTCAGTTATAAGATCTACAATTATCCGAAGGTGCTCAAAGCGTTTCTGGAGCTCAAACAGCAGCATGAGGTGCTGGAAGATGGAGCATTCGTGCTGGAGGTAGAAGGAAAAGGAAAGATGCGGATCGAGATCACGGAGGGAAAAGTCACCGTCGTGGAGACGGAGGATCCTTCCGACTGGGTATTGACAGAGACAGAAGCAGTGCGGTATCTGACCTCTCCGGAGCCCTTGTTCCGCAATGTTCTGCCTGCTTTTTTTCCTAGGTCCTGGTTCCCCCTGTCTTACGGCATGTCGGCCCTGGATGAATTCTAAACACAAAAAAGCCCTGATACTTGTACGAGTATCAGGGCGCTTTTTATTTGACAGATCAATCAGCGAAGCAGATGCCCATGTCTTTGGCCGCGCGTACGACCTGGTCATCCTTCGGAACGAATTTGGTGATACCTGCAACGTCGGACAGCGCATTGTGACCGATCTTGCCATCGATCATCGCGACGGTCTGACCATAGTGCTCATCTTTGATGAGCTGAGCACCGTATA
>JAFVHC010000031.1 GCA_017474705.1 Bacillota bacterium | reverse complement strand
TACCGATCTCATCATCATGTACGAAGCGCTGGAGCTGATCCGTACCAGACTTGTAGCGGTCATGGGAAAACTCGCGGCCTTTGCAGAGCAGTATAAGAACATGCCCACTTTGGGCTTCACCCATTATCAGCCCGCACAGCTGACCACAGTCGGCAAGCGTGCCTGCCTGTGGCTGGAAGAACTGTGGATGGACTATGGGGAGCTTACGCATCTGCTGGAGACCCGCCGTCTGCGCGGTGCGAAAGGCACCACGGGCACCCAGGCCAGCTTCATGGAACTGTTCGATCAGGACAGCGAGAAGGTCAAAGCACTCGATCGTCTGGTCGCGCAGAAGATGGGGTATACCGATACATATCCCGTAACGGGTCAGACCTATCCGCGCAAGTTCGACACCATGTGCCTGAATGTGCTCAGCCTCATCGCGCAGTCCTGTTATAAATTCGCCAACGACCTCAGGCTCCTGCAGAACCTCAAGGAAATGGAGGAGCCGTTCGAAAAGAGCCAGATCGGTTCGTCTGCTATGGCATATAAACGCAATCCCATGCGTTCAGAGCGCATCTGCTCACTGGCCCGCCTGGTGCTGGCCAACGTCATGAATCCTGCCATCACAGCGTCCACCCAATGGTTCGAACGCACGCTGGATGATTCTGCGAACAAACGTGTATCCGTGAGCGAAAGTTTCCTGGCAGTTGACGGTATCCTTATGATCATGCTGAATGTTACGGAAGGCATGGTCGTGTACCCGAAGGTCATCCGGGCACATGTGATGAGCGAACTGCCGTTCATGGCCACGGAAATGATCATCATGGAAGAGGTCAAACGGGGCGGAGACCGGCAGGAACTGCATGAGCGCATCCGTGTCCATTCTATGGAAGCGGCGCGCATGGTCAAACAGGAAGGACGTCCGAACGATCTTATTGAACGTGTCGAAAACGATCCTTTCTTCAAAATGAGTAAAGAAGAACTGGAACAGGCGCTGGAGCCCGAGCATTTCATCGGCCGCGCCCCGCAGCAGGTCGATGATTTCCTGAACGAGTACATCCGGCCGATCCTGGATGCCAATCAGGAGCTGCTGGACCAGCACGCCAGTCTGTCAGTTTAACAAAGGAGTATACAATGAATCAGATCACCATCAGTTTCATCGGAGCCGGCAATATCGGCGGTGCTTTGATCCAGGCGATCAGCAGTCTGAACAAGGGATATGTGATCAAAGCTTATGATGTATCCGAGAAGGCTATGCGCCGCGCTGAGTCGATGTTTGCCATCGGTTGCGGTTCGATCCGCGAAGTAGCAAGCCATACCGATATCGTGATCATGGCGGTCAAACCGCAGTATTACAACGAGGTCATCGAAGAGCTGCGCGACTCGATGGATCCAAAGACCATCGTCATCAGTCTGGCACCCGGCTGGGGCGTATCGCTGCTTAAAGAAAAACTGGGAGCGGAGCGGCGCATCGTACGCGCCATGCCGAATACGCCGGCCCAGGTCGGCGAGGGCATGTCCGCCGTAGCGTTTTCCCACGATACCTACTCGGCCGACGAGAAAAACGCGGTCCTGGATATCTTCCGCGGTGCAGGCCATGTGATCGAAGTCCGTGAAGAAATGATGGATGCGGTCATGGCCTTGTCCGGCTGCGCACCGGCCTACGGCTATATTTTCATCGAAGCGCTGGGCGATATCGGGACGGCGCTCGGCCTGCCGCGTGCCACCTGTTATGAACTTGCGGCGCAGACGCTGCTCGGCGCATCCAAGATGGTCCTGGAAAGCGGAAAGCATCCGGGCGAGCTGAAGGATATGGTCTGCACGCCCGGCGGCACCACCATCCAGGGCGTCATGGCCCTTGAAGAGAGCGGTTTCCGCAATGCGATCATCCAGGCAGTCGCAGCGACCTATCGTAAAGCAAAGGAATTATAAAATGGATTTTGAGAAGATCGACAGTAAAGTCATTTTTCAAGGACATATCATGGACGTAGTCGTAGACCAGATCCAGTTCGAGAACGGGGTCGAAGCCCAGCGCGAGGTCGCTGTACATGCAAGCTGCGCTGCGGTCGTCCCGGTCACGCCGGAGGGCAGGATCATCATGGTACGTCAGTATCGGTACGCAGTCGAAGAGGACACACTGGAGATCCCGGCTGGCCTGCTGGAACCGGGTGAAGATCCGGAAGAAGGCGCAAGACGCGAATTAGAGGAAGAGATCGGACAGAAGCCCCTGCATATGGAGCACATGTTCCGATTCTATGCTTCGCCGGGATTCACGACCGAGACGCTGGACGTCTATCTCTGTGATGAAATGAGCCCGTCCCATCAGCATCTTGACGTGGATGAGTTCATCGATATCCATGAAGTCGCACCGGATGAGGCGATGCGCATGATCGCAGACGGGCGGATCAAAGATGGAAAAACGATTGCTGCGGTCTCGTATTATGTTGCACGGGCAAAGGAGGCCTAACATTTTTGAGTGAAATGCAGATCCAGCTGCCGGCTGAACATATCAGTAATATTTTCGGCAGTTTTGATGAGAATATGAAAGCGCTGGAGAAGCAGCTGAACGTCACGGTGATCAATCGCGAGGATAAGCTGACCATTTCCGGTGAAGCCAATGCGGTGGAAGAAGCTGCTGGCGTCCTGCGCAATCTGGCGCAGATCGCAGCCCGTGGCGAGGACGTTTCTCTGCAGCACGTCAATTATCTCATGTCGCTGTCCCAGGAAGAATTGTCCGGAGACAACAGTGAGTGGATGTCCGACATCGTCACTTTCACACGGCAGGTCAAGCCTGTGCGTCCGAAGACCATCGGACAGAAAAAGTATGTGGACCTGATCCGTAAGAATATGCTGACCTTCGGCATCGGCCCGGCTGGTACCGGTAAAACGTATCTTGCCATGGCCATGGCGATCCAGGCCTTCAAATCCGGAGAAGTCAGCCGTATCATCCTGACCCGGCCGGCCATCGAAGCCGGAGAACGTCTGGGTTTCCTTCCAGGTGATCTGCAGAGCAAGATCGACCCCTATCTGCGGCCACTCTATGACGCGCTGTATGATATCATGGGTGCGGAAAGCTTCCAGAAGCATCTGGAGCGCGGTGCCATCGAGGTGGCGCCTTTGGCTTACATGCGCGGCCGTACGCTGGACAATTCGTTCATCGTGCTGGACGAAGCGCAGAATACCACACAGGCACAGATGAAAATGTTTCTGACCCGTATCGGTTTCCAGTCCAAGGTCGTCATCACCGGTGATCTGACGCAGATCGATCTCCCGGGCGATCAGAAATCCGGCCTTCGTCAGGCGGCCATGATCCTGCGTGGGATCGAAGGCATCGGCATGGTCACGCTGCGCAATCAGGACGTTGTACGTCACCCGTTGGTCCAGCGCATCGTGGAGGCTTATGAGAAACATACAAACAGCAGGAGGCCGAGCGCGACCGCCGTAATTTCCAGACGGAGAAAATGAAAAAATGAAATGCTGGTTCAACTGGGAAATAGAAGCGGAAGAGCAGGAGAAGATCGAAGCATTGCTGGAAAAGGTCCTTGCAAAAGGACTTGAGATGGAAAAGATCACTGTTCCGGTGGAGATCAGCATCACGATCACCACAGCGGAAGAAGTGCATCGCCTCAATCTTGAATACCGAGGGATCGACCGTACGACGGACGTTCTCTCCTTCCCCATGGTCGAGTTCGATTCTGACGATATCAACGCCTGCATCGAGCAGTCGGAGTGGGATCCGGACGAGGAGTGCGCCGTGCTGGGCGATATCATCCTCAACTATGGACAGGCCCTTGTCCAGGCAGAAGAATATGGGCACAGTATGGAACGTGAGCTTGCGTTCCTTACCATACACAGCCTGCTGCATCTCCTGGGATATGATCATATCCGGGAGGAAGAAGAGCAGGTCATGCGCGCGCATCAGGAACAAGTACTGGAAGCGCTCGCGATCACTAGATAAAGAAGGTTATGTTTCATGAAGAACAAAGCAATCAGTATCATACTGATCATAGGGTTCCTGCTGGCTGCCGGCGGCGTAGGAGCTTATGTGTTGTGGCCGGAGAAGGAACCTGAAGTCGTGGAAGAGCCGGAATCAAGCTCTTCAGAAGAGGAGTCTGTTTCATCAGAAGAAAGCAGTCCCGAAAGCATCGAAAGCGAGCCGGAATCTTCTGAATCCAGCAGTGAAGAGAGCTCTTCCGAAAGCAGCTCTGAAGAAGAATCTTCCAAAAAAGAAGAAAAGAAAAAACTAGGCAAGAAAGAGGCCTACAGTCAGCTGACAGGCCTTATCATTTCCAAAGATGTATACAAACAGCGTCCTGTGGCGGTCTCCATCAACAACCATGTGGATGCCTGCCCGCAGAGCAGTCTGAACGCTGCCGATATCGTGTATGAAGTCATGGTCGAGGGATCGATGACCCGGTACGTCGCAGTCTTCCAGGATTATATGGAATTGGAGAAGATCGGTTCGATCCGCAGTGCGCGCCGCTATTTCCTGGATTTTGCCATGGATCAGAGTGCTGTGCTTGCGCACTTCGGTCAGGACCCGAATATCGTGGGTACGTTCGACGCGATCGGCTGCCCGCATCTGAACGGGTTGGAGGACGCTTATAAATACTGGCGCAGCACCGACCG
>JAFVHC010000406.1 GCA_017474705.1 Bacillota bacterium | reverse complement strand
TTCAGCATGGCGACTACGGTGTCATATCCGCCGCCGGTATCTCCCGCCCATGAAGCACAGTATTGCTGGCTTCCGGCATACATGCACGGCGTATAAATTATCGCTCTTCTTCCGTCGGTATAGTCTCTGAATCCCTGCATCATCCAGGCTACGGAGGGCGATGATTATAAATACTTCATCCTGCCGATCCGTCTGCATTCTTAATAAGGAAAGAACGATATCATGATCGAAGTTCAGATCAAAGGTGAGTATATCCAGCTCAACCAGTTTTTGAAAAAAGAAAATATCGTCATGAGCGGAGGAGAGGCCAAGATGCTGATCGCATCCGGCACCGTCTTCGTCAATGACACAGAAGCTTTTGAGATCAGGAAAAAGCTCCGTGACGGTGATCGGGTACGGATCGAAAACGTCGGAGAATATCTGATCAAGGCTGAAGATTGATCTACAACGACCAGAGTTGATAAGCATTTGTACTCTGGTCGTTCGATATGTACATGAACTTTTAATAGAAAGCGGGGTGAAAACAAGTGCAGGCCGATCGATTGTTTCTTAAAGATTTCCGCAACATTCAGGAGCTTGACCTTGCTTTTCATCCGCACGTCAACATCCTGTATGGGCAGAACGCGCAAGGAAAGACCAATCTTCTGGAAGCGGTCTACTTTTGCTCCACCGGACGATCCCATCGTACCTCCTTCGATAAAGAGTGCATCAGGTATGATCAACCGGAAGCTTTCATTAAACTATTATATACCAGAAGAAAGCAGGATACGATCGAACTTCATCTGCGCCGCAATGGAAGAAAAGGGGCGGCTTACAATAAAGCCCCTGTCAAAAAGATCGAGGATCTGTTCGGCTGCCTTTCCGTGATCATGTTTTCTCCGGAGGATCTTGCGCTGATCAAAAACGGACCCGCGCAGCGCCGTCGTTTCATGGATCTTGAGATCTGTCAGACCGATCCTGTATATCTGCATACATTGAAAGAATATCACAGGATATTGAAGCAGCGCAGCCAGGTCCTGAAACATCTGGACGCGTATCAGTTTTCTTATGAAGAAAGTCTGCTTCCCTGGGATCAGCAGTTGGCAGAAAAAGGAATCAAACTGATCCTTATGCGTGACAAGTTCATTGAAAAACTATCAGACCGTACGGTGCGGATCCATGAAAAGATATCTCATGGTACCGAACATCTGGATCTCAAGTATGAAAAGAACATGGAAGCAGACGTGGATATGTTCCTGGATCGGTTGAAAAATACCGTTCAGCGGGATATCATCTTAGGTTCCACGCATACCGGTCCGCATCGCGATGATATAGCGATGATGATTAATGGTCAGGACGTGCGTTCCTTTGGATCTCAAGGACAGCAGAGAACCACAGCCCTTTCCATGAAACTTGCAGAAATGGAGCTCATGGAAGAGGAGATCGGGACTCCGCCCATTCTTCTGCTGGATGACGTCATGAGCGAGCTGGATCAGGATCGTCAGACGCACATGATCCAGTATATCGAGCGTTGTCAGACATTGATCACCTGTACCGGCGTGGAAGACAGCATCCGAAAACTGCCGATCGGTGCCCGTTATTTTGTAGAAAACGGTACAATAACGGAACAATAAATATTTTTATGTGTATCATACTTTTCTTTTTACAAAGAAAGCAGTACAATAGTATAAAAGGTCTACTTGATAAGGAGATGAAAGCGTATGATCATCAAAAGTGTATTTGACCGCGACTTTAAAAAGTATGGCAAAGTCGTCGAAGGGTATGACTGGACCGAACTTCTGGATACTTTGAATAAAGTATCTGAAAAGCCGGAGGATGGGACCATCTATGAACCTGGCGATGCCTGGCTGGAAGGTCTTCCGATCTGCAAGGAACTGTCCGATCGTATGTACGGTGGCATGCCGATCCAGCTTGGTTACTGCAATGGCAGCAATACTGCGCTGAACTGCCTGGAATATCACCGTGACAGCGAAGTCAATGTGCCGGCAGACGATATCGTATTCCTGGTAGGTTCTCAGCAGGACATCGAAAACAATCTGTATGACACTTCCAAAGTCGAAGCGTTCCTCTGCCCGAAGGGTACTGCTGTGGAATTGTACGCAACGACCCTGCACTATGCACCGTGCAACGCGCATCCGGGCGAAGGTTTCCGCGTCGTCGTAGTTCTTCCGAAGGGAACGAATACGGAGAAGCCGGAATATGAGCCGCAGTGTGATGAAGATACCTTCATGACCGCAAGAAACAAATGGCTCCTGGCGCATCCGGAATCCAATGAAGCCGCGAACGGCGCCCGCGTTGGTCTTGTAGGCATCAATATCGACATCAAAAATATCATTAAATAATTTTTAGGAGGAATCCACATGAGCAACATTCCTGAAATCAAACTTGGCATCGTTTCCGTCAGCCGTGATTGTTTCCCGATCAGTCTGAGTGAGAAGCGTCGTGCTGCGGTCGTAGCCGCATGTCAGGCAAAGGGTATCGAGATCTTTGAAGCTCCGACCTGTGTCGAATCAGAAAACGACATGCTGGAAGCTTCTGCCGAGATCAACGAAGCCGGTGTCAACGCGCTGGTCGTTTTCCTTGGCAACTTTGGTCCTGAATGTGCTGTGACCATGGTCGTCCAGTAGTTCCCGGGGCCGACCATGTTCGTAGCAGCTGCTGAGGAGACCGGAGAGGATCTGATCGACGGTCGTGGCGATGCGTACTGCGGTATGCTGAACTGCTCTTATAACCTGGCACTGCGCAGCATTCCGGCTATTATCCCGGAATATCCGGTCGGCACCGCAGAAGATATCGCCGACATGATCGCGGAGTTCATCCCCGTCGCTCGTGCTTATAACGGTCTGCAGGATCTTAAGATCTTCACCTTCGGTCCTCGTCCGCAGGATTTCATGGCCTGCAACGCTCCGATC
Source organism: Bacillota bacterium (assembly GCA_017474705.1). GTDB lineage: Bacteria > Bacillota > Clostridia > Lachnospirales > Bianqueaceae > RUG159. The sequence continues at coordinate 2,447 of JAFVHC010000406.1, read as the reverse complement.
CAGCCTCTGTTCGATCTGGGTGTTGAGATCCAGGAAAATTCCGAGCTGGATCTGCTGGTCGCTTTCCATAAACATGAGGGTGATCCGCGTATCGAAGAAGTTGCCAAAGATATGGCAGCAGAGCTTGGCAGCGACAATCCGTATGCCGGCATCATTCCGAAGCTGGCACAGTATGAGCTGACCCTGCTTGACTGGGCAGAAGAGAACAAAGGCTCTCGTGAGTATTTCTGCTTCGCCAACAAGTGCTGGCCCGCATTCCAGACCGAGTTCGGTTTCGTTCCCTGCTACGTCAACAGCCGCCTGACCTCCCGTGGTATCCCGGTCAGCTGTGAAGTCGATATCTATGGTGCTCTGTCCGAATACATCGGCGCCTGCATCACCGGCGACGCTGTCACCCTGCTGGATATCAACAACTCCGTTCCGAAGGATATGTACGACGCTGAGATCGCTCCGAATACCGATTACGAACTGAAAGACACCTTCATGGGCTTCCATTGCGGCAACACTCCGATCTGCAAGCTGACCAAGGGCAAGATGAGCTTCCAGCGCATCATGAAGCGTTCTCTTGAGCCCGATTCAGAGCCGAACATCACCCGCGGTACTCTGGAAGGCGATATCGCTCCCGGCAAGATCACCTTCTATCGTCTGCAGGGCAATGCAAGAGGAGAACTGCATGCGTACATTGCACAGGGCGAAGTCCTGCCGGTCGCGACTCGTTCCTTCGGCGGCATCGGCGTATTCGCCATCCCGGAGATGGGACGCTTCTATCGCCACGTCCTGGTACAGAAGAACTATCCGCATCATGGCGCAGTCGCTTTCGACCACGTCGGCAAAGCCCTCTTCACCCTGTTCTCTTACCTGGGAGTCGAGGATATCGCGTTCAACCAGCCGAAAGGCATGCTGTACAAGACGGAAAACCCGTTCGCATAAGATCAAATATCGTAAAAAAGGCATGATCTGCGGATCATGCCTTTTTTATTGAAAAGTAGTTAAAATATATTTGAAATAGTTATTGACAGAAAAGATGGACCGGCATTATAATGATCTTAGTAATTAAAAGATAATTGAAATACCTGAAAAGGGTGATCGTTATGAAAGATACGGATGTTTTCAAAGTATTGGCAGACAAACAGCGCAGAGATATACTGGTGCTGTTGAAAAACGGTCAGATGAATGCAGGAGACATTGCCTATCGGATGGGTCTTACGCCAGCTGCATTATCGTATCACCTCAAACAGCTGAAGGCGGCAGACCTGATCACAGAAAATAAACAGAAGAACTTTGTGTATTATAAGATCAATACGGCAGTCTTTGATGAGTTGATTTTGTGGATCAGACAGTTCGTGCAACCATCTGCGCGCCTCGGTTGACAAATTGACAAGTCTGTTTTATTGTGTGCAACCGCGGTTTTTTGTACGATGGGGCCATCAAACGAAAAAGAAACTCGAAGGAGGATATGAACCATGATCATGGCAGATAAGATCATCGATCTGAGAAAGAAAAACGGGTGGTCGCAGGAAGAGCTGGCTGAGCAGCTGGGTGTCAGCCGCCAGTCCGTTTCCAAATGGGAAGGCGCACAGTCCGTCCCGGATCTGAACAAAGTCATCGCGATGGCCCAGGTCTTCGGTGTCAGTACCGACTATTTACTGAAAGATGATATGGAAGCTCCGCAGATCTCGGAAGATGTGAGACAGGATGCGGATTATGATGAACCGGCACGCCGCGTCAGTATGGAGGAAGCAAATACATTCCTGAATGTTACGGCGCAGGCTTCGAGGGAGATCTCGCTGGGCGTGATGCTGATCATCCTTTCTCCGATCCTGATCCTGGTGCTGACGACCGCAGCGGAAGCGGGTCGGATCTCCATCTCTGTGGATCAAGGAGGGGTCATGGGTGCGATCTTCATTCTGATCCTGGTAGCGATCGCGGTACTGCTGTTTGTGAAGAACGGTCTGCAGCTGTCTAAGTTCGATTATCTGGAAAAAGAGATGATCGATACGGAATACGGAGTGACAGGTATGGTCAAAGTCCGTAAGGATGAAAATGAGCGTACCTTTACTATGGGGCTGATCATCGGTATACTGCTCTGCGTACTGAGTGCTGTGCCGATCCTGGTCTGCGTCATGCTGAATCAGTCTGACGAGATCCTGGTTTCCATTGGTGTCAGCCTGACTTTGGCTATGATCGCCATCGGCGTGTGGATGATCGTGCGTGTTTCCATCGTGTGGGAAGGTTTCAAGAAACTGCTGGAAGAGGGCGACTATACCCGCATCAAGAAGAAATCCAATAACACCATGGTCGGTGGTATCTACTGGGCACTGGTCACAGCCGGATATCTGGGGTACAGTTTTATCACCATGGACTGGAAACACAGCTGGGTGGTCTGGCCGATCGCCGGCATCCTGTATGGGGTCATAAGCCAGATCGTGGAAGCAAGGATGAAAAAG
>JAFVHC010000405.1 GCA_017474705.1 Bacillota bacterium | reverse complement strand
GGCAGAAGTCCCACGCGAACCGCTACTGCCTGACGGCCCGCAATCCGATGTTCACCGAGGCCACCATCGACCGATCCAAGATGAATGTCATGCGCGACAAGAACAATGCCGCCATCCTGATCTGGTCTCTGGGCAATGAGTCCGGTATGGGCGAGAACTTCGAAGCCGCCGGCCGCTGGGTGAAACAGGCGGATCCGAGCCGCCTCGTCCATTATGAGAACTGGTATCTGGAGCCCGAAAACTACGATAACAAGGACATCTCCATGTTCGATGTCTACAGCCACATGTATCAGTCCCGTGAAAGCATCGAGGCGGATATGCAGAAGCCTCTGGACAAACCGCTCATCCAGTGCGAATACATCCACGCGATGGGCAATGGCCCCGGAGATATCGAGGACTATCAGGAACTGATCACCAAGTACGACGGCTTTGCCTGCGGCTTCATCTGGGAGTGGTGCGACCACGGCGTGCTGACCGGTGTCACCGAGACCGGCAAGAAGAAATACGCCTACGGCGGCGACTTCGGCGAATTCCCGCATGACGGCAACTTCTGCATGGACGGTATGGTCTATCCGGACCGCACCCCGAGCCAGGGCCTGCGCGAGTTCAAGAACGTGGTGCGTCCGATCCGTGCGGCGCTCACCGACAAGGAAGGCGTGATCTGCTTCCATAACTATCTGGATTTCGTCAACGTCAAGGATGAAGTCTGCGCTGCCTATGAGATCACGGTGGACGGCAAGAAGGTCGCCTGCGGCGAAGTGCCTGCGATCGACTGCGAGCCGCATCAGGACGTATGCGTGGATCTGGGCTTTACGGCGCCGAAAGAAGGCAAGGCCTTCATCAAGATCACCTATTATCAGGCAAAGGATAAAGCGCTGACCAAGAAAGGCCATGAGCTTGGTTTCGACCAGCTGGTCCTCAATGAAGCGCAGAACGAGCTGAAGGCTGTTGAAGCAACGGATGGCATCGAAGTATGCCAGACTGAGCGTGAGATCGCCGTCTGCGGCCCGAACTTCCGCTATGCCTTCGATACGTTCCGTGCAGAATTCACAGATATCACCATCAATGGCAAGACCATGATCACCGCTCCGGTGGCCGTCAATATCTGGCGCGCGCCTACGGACAACGACCGCAACGTCCGCCGTCTGTGGGAGATGGCCGGTTTCGACCGCGTCCTTCCGCGTGTATACGAGGCGGAGACCTGCGTCCAGGATGGCAAAGCCTATATCAAGGTGCATTTCTCCCTGGCCCCGATCTTCCTGCAGAAGGTCCTGGATATCTGCGCGCTTTTCGAGATCGGTAAAGATGGTGCGATGAACGTGAAGATGGAAGGCACGAAGGAGCAGGCGATGCCGTTCCTGCCGCGTCTGGGTCTGCGTTTCTTCCTGCCGAAGGAGTATGCGAATGCTGCATATCTCGGCTATGGCCCGGATGAAAGCTACATCGACAAACGCCGCGCTTCCTGGTATGGTGCGTTCAATACCACGGCAAAGAAGAACCATGAGGATTATCTGAAGCCGCAGGAAAACGGTTCCCACTACGGTGTGGACAAAGTCCGTGTGTGCAATGGTACCGATGGTGTCGCCTTCAGTTCCAGTCAGCCGTTCAGCTTCAACATCTCCGAATATACAGATGAAGAACTGACGCAGAAGAAACACAACTATGAGATCGAAAAGTGCGGAAGCACCGTCGTCAACATCGACTTTGCGATGAGCGGCATCGGATCCGGCAGCTGCGGTCCGCAGCTCGACCCGAAATATCAGGTCAATCCGGAGAAATTCGCTTACGATCTGCATATCGAGTGGTAAAACAGTAAAAAATACAGACCGGAGCCGTTTCTGGCTCCGGTTTTTTTGTCTCTGATTCCTGTTATGTAACAAAAGTGAAACATATCACCTTGTGATTTGTCGAAATAGTACAAAAATTCCTTGACTGGACCGTTAATTTGCAATATAATATCCTCATACTATTATGGCATGGTGGGGCTACGACACCATTTGCACGAATCAATACCTTTTGGGAGGCGAAACGATGGCACAAAGTGAATTGCAGAAAACACTCAAAGCCAAAGCCCGCAAGGAAACAAAGAAGAATCTGAAGAACAACTGGATTCTGTACATCTTCCTGCTTCCGGCGGTCGTCTACATCGGTATGTTCCATTATGGCCCGATGTACGGCTTGATCCTGGCTTTCAAAAACTACAAGGGTGCCCTTGGTATCATGGGTTCACCATGGGTCGGTACCCGGTGGTTCACCACATTCTTTAAATCCCCCCTGTTCAGCCGGTTGATCCGGAACACGTTGATCATCAGCTTCTACCAGTTGATCGTCGGTTTCCCGATGCCCATCATCCTGGCTATTATGCTGAACTACATCAACAACGTGTTCTTCAAGAAGTTCGCGCAGACGCTGACCTACATCCCGTACTTTATTTCTACGGTTATCCTGGTCTCCATGATGACGCTGTTCTTCTCCCCGAACTCCGGTTTCATCAACACCATCATCAAATCGATCACGGGTATGAAGGATGGTATCTACTTCATGGGTACATCCAAGTACTTCCGTCATATGTACGTTTGGTCCGGTGTATGGCAGGGTACCGGTTACAGCGCGGTCATCTATATCGCAGCTCTTGCCGGCGTATCTATGGAACTTCATGAAGCCGCCATCATCGATGGTGCCTCCATCTGGAAACGTATCTGGCACATCGACATCCCGTCCATCATGCCTACCATCGTTATCCTGCTGGTCATGCAGTGCGGTTCCATCATCAACGTCGGTTACGAAAAGGTCTTGCTTATGCAGAACCAGCTGAACCGCGACGTATCTGAAGTTATCTCCACATACGTTTACAATGTATCATTCCCGAGGGACGGCTCCGCGCCGAACTACGGATATTCCACCGCTATTGGTCTTCTGAACAACGTGATCAACTTCATCATCCTGATCATCGCGAATACAGTCGCCAATAAGCTGACCGGTTCCGGTCTGTGGTAAGGAGGGTTCATAATGGCTGTACATAAATCACACATCAAGCCGTCGGCAAGCGACCGCGTGTTCAACATTATCAACCACTTCTTCATGATCCTTATCGTCATCATCATGTTTTACCCGCTGTGGTACATCCTGTGCGCATCCATGTCCGATGGTAAATATGCGCAGAACGGTTCCGTTCTTCTGTTCCCGGTGGGTTGGAACTTCCTGGGTTATAAAGAGTGCTTCCGTACCGGTAAGATCTGGATGGGTTATCTGAACACCATCATCTATACCGTCTGCGGTACCGCGCTCGGTGTATTCTGCTCCATCCTTGCTGGTTATTCCCTGTCCCGTAAGGATCTGCCCGGCGGAAGCATCATCATGAAGCTCTTCGTCTTCACGATGTACTTCGGCGGCGGCACCATTCCGTACTACATCATCATCAAGAACCTGGGTCTTCTGGACACCCGCCTTATGATGATCCTGCAGGGCTCCATCACAGTGTACAACATCATCCTGATCCGTTCCTACTTCGTGCAGTCTCTGCCGCCGGATCTGAAGGAGGCAGCCGATATAGACGGCTGTAACAACACCAAATTCCTATTCCAGATAGCGATCCCGCTGTCCAAGGCCATCATCGCCGTTGTTACCCTGTATCTGGCAGTTTCCTACTGGAACTCCTACTTCTGGGCCATGATCTTCCTGAGAGACGAGTCCAAGGCTCCGTTGCAGATCATCCTGCGTCAGATCCTGTTGGTATCTTCCAACGCTTCCGGTGATCAGAACATGGATCCGCAGGCGCTGGCTGCTCTGAACAAGATGCGTGAAACTCTGAAGTATGCGGTCATTATCGTAGCGACCATTCCGATCATTGCCATGTACCCCTTCATCCAGAAGTATTTTGTACAAGGTGTCATGATCGGCTCCATAAAGGGTTGATTTTTCAAAACCTTTGTGGTATTATGTTTCCGGCTTACGCGGGGGATTCTGTCCCCCGTTTGGCAATATCAACAAATCCTATAAGGAGGAGAACAAATGAAAAAGCTTTTAGCGCTTCTTCTTTCTGCCCTTATGGTAGTTGCCCTTTTCGCAGGCTGCTCCAAGAAGGAAGAGACCAAGGAAGAAGAAAAGCCCGCCGCTTCCGAAGAAGAAGCACCGGCTGAGGAAGCTCCGGCTGAAGAAGCT
>JAFVHC010000404.1 GCA_017474705.1 Bacillota bacterium | reverse complement strand
GCATGGACGGCATGGATCTATCCGGTCTGGATCTGTCAAGTCTGGACTTGTCGGGTCTGAATGTGGATCTGGCGGATCTGCTGAAAGATATCGATATCGATATAGACAGTCGGGCCTTGATGGATCTTTTGCAGGGTGTCCTTGAGGGGTATCTGAAGGAAGCAGCCAAAGACCCATCGACGGATTATGCGCATATGGGAGAAGCCATGGGCAAATACCTGTCTTCCGATCAGGCGCGTCAGACATTGATGAATGAACTGCAGAACTGGCTGGCAGATTATTCACCCAAACTGCCGGAATTTGATACTGTCTCCACGCTGGTCCGGGAACTGACACAGGGGTTCATCACCTACCTGTCTGAACAGGAGATCGAGGATCCATCTCAGATGAGAGAGTATCTGACTGCTTATCTGGCAACAGAAGAAGTACAAAGCCGGATCAATGCGTTTATCAGTGATCTGGCGGAGGAACAGGACCTGCCGGAACTGACCGGTGAGGACCTGGAGCAGTTCCTGACCGCCATGTACAATGACTACCAGTCGTATGCGCAAAGCAACGATCTGCCGGATCTGTCCAAACTGGCATCTTCCTTTGTTTCCTATATGAGCAGCGCAGAGGCTGCGAAGACGCTTTCCGAGGGGATCCCCAAAGTGATCGACCTGGACAAGATCGAAAAGCAGGTCACGAAAAAAGTTTCGAAAACGATGCAGGATGTCGGCAGTCAGCTGCAGTCCGCCATCGGGCTTGCCCTGTCGCAGGCGCTTTCACAGATCATGACCGAGACGCTGCCGCAAACGATCAACTCTGTCATGGCTCAAGTCATGGAATCCGTCACCACGCAGCTAACGACCGCGATCACGGAACAGATCGGCCAGATCATGGAACAGTTTGCTGCGAATATGCAAAACGCCGTTTCTTTCGATATGGATGCTTTCACCGGTGCGATCACCATGAAGATGGATGCGGAGCAGATGCAGGAACTGATGATGAGCATGATGAATACGGATATCACCTCGTATGAAGGCAACCTGACAAAACTCAATTATCAGACGGAAGCAACGCCATCCATGATCTCGATCTTTCCCAGGGATTTTGACAGCAAAGAGGAGATCATCCGCATCCTGGATGAATACAACGTGCGGATGGTGGAGAGCGGGCAGGAAGAGAAAGCCATCTCTTACACCGACTATGTCGGGACGTTGATGGGATCTGTTACCAAGATCATCCATACGATCAGTATCATATTGATCGCTTTCGTAGCGATCTCCTTGATCGTTTCTTCCATCATGATCGGGATCATCACCTACATTTCCGTGCTGGAGCGGACCAAGGAGATCGGTATCCTGCGTGCTATCGGTGCTTCCAAACGTAATATTTCCCAGGTCTTCAATGCTGAGACCTTCATCATCGGACTTCTGGCCGGTCTTCTGGGCGTGGGGATCTCCCTGCTGATCCTGATCCCGGCCAACGCGATCATCCATTCACTGGCAGGCAGCAACGACATCAGCGCCATCCTGCCGGCGGTGGGAGGTGCGGCACTGGTGGTCATCAGTGTGATCCTGACTTTGATCGGAGGCTTGATCCCCTCGCGCAAAGCAGCAAAGAAGGACCCGGTCACAGCACTTAGAACGGAGTGATATAATGGACCAGATCCACTTTTTACGAGCTTACTGGAGCGATATCATTCTGGTAGAGTCGAACGGACTGTATGCCATGATCGATACCGGTTACGACCGGGATGCGGAGCGCATCATCGCATATCTGGAAGAGATCGGCGTCCGGAGACTGGAGTTCATCCTGATCACACATTTCCACCGGGATCATTACGGAAGTCTGCCCGCGCTGCTGAAACGATACCCGGTCGGAAAGGTCTACATGAAGCGATTCAGTGGGATCAACAGGACGGACAGCAGCGGGCATCCCGCCACGGAGGAGTCCAATCGGCGGGAGATGGAGCTTTGCGAAAGCATGTGTCAGCTGACAGAAACGGTGTCAGAACTTGTCGTGATCGACGAGAACGTAACACATGTTGTCGTTGGGGACTTTGATCTCCAGCTGTTTGGAACGACGGATGCTGTACGAGAAATGTACGAAGCAGAGGATTCGCCCTATCGTGGCCAGGTGTGTTTCGGAGAGAATCCCAACAGCGTGGCGCTGTTCTGCCAGGTGGAGGGTGTATCGATCTATCTTGGCGGAGATGCGAACAACAACAGTCTGGAGTATCCGAAGTACGATCGGGTGAACGAACAATATGCACATGCTGTAGGCCGGCCGATCGACATCTACAAGGTCCCGCATCATTGCTGCGGCAGCATCTTCAGTGAAGATCTTCTGGAGATATTCAAACCGCGGTATTCAGTCGTGACGAACTGGTGGATGACAGTCTGCCGCAATTTCGGAGCCAACGTGGAGATGCTGCGGAGATCCGCCCCGGAAGGGCACATCCTTTTTACCGATGTTTGTGGTTATCGTTTTACGATCGATGAAGGAGCAGTCTCATATCACAAGATCACGGTCCTGCCGGAGATCATCATTGAAGGGACCCTGTCGGAGACAGATTGTCAACAGGTCCACTTCTTTCGGGAAGGCCTTTGCATCGGTGAAGCTTCCTATAGCCTGTATGAAAACGGGACCTGCAGGATCCTCGATTTTCAGGTTTATCCGGAATTCCGCGGCAT
>JAFVHC010000403.1 GCA_017474705.1 Bacillota bacterium | reverse complement strand
TGTACTTTTCCTTAAGGCCGGGGAACCAACGGTCCAACGCCGTATAATAATACTCCCTGTCGCCATCTCTGAGTGTCAGGCCCATGCCGAAATCGATGATGCCTTTCACACCGGCTTTGGCACAAGCACATAGTATACTTCGTATGTTCTCCTCTGTGTCATTGATGAACGGCAGGATCGGAGTCAGCCATACGATCGTGGGGATCCCCCTCTCCCGCATCATTTCCAGGACCTCGATCCGCCGTTTCGTATTGCACACGTGCGGTTCAAGGATCGCGCATAAGTCGTCATCATACGTTGTCAAAGTCATTTGTACGACGCATTTCGCGTCTTGATTGATCTCCGCGAGCAGATCGATATCCCTCAGGATCCGGTCGGATTTGGTCTGTACAGCGGCACCGAAACCATAGCGATGGATGACCTCGAGACATTGCTTTGTAAGCCCCAACTGTTCCTCACAGTGCATATAAGGATCGGACATGGATCCCGTACCGATCATGTACCTCTGCCGTTTGGAACGCAGTGCTTTTTCCAGCAGGACCGGCGCGTTCTGTTTCACTTCGATATCTTCAAAAGCATGTGTAAAATGGTAACACGTGCTCCTGCTGTCACAATAAATACAGCCATGAGTACAGCCTCGATATATGTTCATACCGTAATACCCATGGCCGCCGGTCAGGATCGACCTTGCATCCACAAAATGCATTGCCGTCAACTCCTTTTTCTTCGCGGGCGGAACAAGCAGTAGAACCCATATCCGATGATCGCTCCCAACGTGTTCAGGATCAGATCATCGATATCCGTGACGCTGGTCGGACACCAGGCCAGTTGGCTCAACTCGATCAAAAGAGACATGCTCATTCCTACAAGTACTACTTTCCAGAATGAGTCCAGTTTTTTATACAGGATCGGCAGAAGGATGCCTGTGGGGATAAACATGCATGAGTTGCCGACAATATTGATCAGTAATTCCTTTGTATTGCTGTAATCCGCGATGTTCACGAACGGTGTCAGGTTGATGCGGTATGGGCCGGTAGCCCGCAGGTTTGCGATCAGCGGCTGCACATGACCGTCCACTCTGAAAAGCGGGAAATACACCAGTCGGATGATGACGGCCAGATTGATGAACATAAGCATCAGAGCTGCTTCTCTTTTCCAATCGATCTTCTTCTGCCGGCTCCAGACGATGACGCGCAGAACGATCCAGATCGCTGTGTAAACCAGTTCTCCGCAAAGGAAGGATACTTCTGTCATGATTCAAAACTCCATTGTTTGTTCTCCGGTGCCGGAGAATATTATTCACCCGCAGGGATCTGCTCGTTCAGACTTTTGTTCCTGTAATTCAGATTCGTCCGCAAGGAATAGCCCTGCTGCTCCCAGAAATGATTGGCCGGATCATTATCGATAAAGACAAGGCCGAAGACTTTCTGGATCCCTTCTTTTTGCAAGGCTTCTTCAGCCAAAGCGACCAGATTCCCGGCAATGCCCATACGGCGGCAGTCCGGATGTACGCACAGGTGATGGATGATCCCCCGCCGTCCATCATGTCCCGCCAGGATCACTCCTATGATATCTCCATCCCGAACCGCAGCAAAACAGGTATTGGGATTGCGATCCAGGTATTTTCGGATCCCCTCGCGGGTATCATCGACCGGATTCAATGCTCTGCGGCTTTGTTCCGTGCTGTTCCATAACGCGAAGATCTGATCATAATCCTCGATCGTGACTTGTCTGAATGTATATTCGCTCATCGTTTGATCCTTTTGAACAATCTGGCGCTCCAGAATTCCATCTGCAATTCTTCAATGTAGAAATGAAAGATCGCTCTCCAGTTTTTCGTTGCGGTACTCAGCACCACATACTGCACGTCTTCTGGCATTGCTTCTTCTGCGAAACGGAACAAAGCCGCGCCAATGCCTTGTGAACGTCGCTCCGGGATGACGTATAATTCCTCCACTTCAAAATACGGTGTCTCCTCCGGCATGATGGACCACATGTTTTTCGATGGATGTACATTGCCGAACAGATACCCGATCACCTGATCCTCTTCTTCCGCAAAGAAGATCCTGTTGCCTTCGATATCTTCTATGGTA
>JAFVHC010000402.1 GCA_017474705.1 Bacillota bacterium | reverse complement strand
GGCTCATCTTTCAAGCTGTCAAAATACTTGCCCATTTTTCCTCCAGTATTTATTGTTTATTATAATTCCAGCGAAAGAGCGAACTCTTCGCCTTTGTTTACTTTTATTTCGCCATAATGGCATCTCCTTGGCTTCGTAGCCACATATCGATCCCATCCCCGAACACTTCAGCCTCAACGGTGTACGCACCATCCTTTTCCTCCAAGACCCGCGCCGTAGGGAGCCGATCAAGCACTGCTTCCAGGGAAGGTCCGGTATATACGAAGCGCACGGTCCTCAGTTTTCCACCGAACATGAACTGCACCCGTTTCCGGAACTCGCCCTCCTCGAATCGCTGGGCATAGGGCACTCGGAAGCGCTCCTGGGTCACCTTCATATCCTGGATGCGGTCGATGCGATAGATCGTAGGCCGGAGATCACCTGGATCGTCGAAATGCTCCGTTTTGTCGATATCCGCAATAAAGGCCGTGAGGTAGAAGTAATACTCCGACACCATGATCCCCACGGGCTGCAGTCGCCGATGCACAGTGGTCTGCCCTTTGAGTCGGGCATAATCGATCTCGATGATCTGCTGCTCCTTGATCGCGGTACCCAGGTCCCAAAGTTTATCCACGAATTTTCGGCCGTGATGAGGCTCGATATAGTGGAACTCCTCGTTGCGGATCAGCGCAGTGACGGTCTTCTTATTCTTCTCAGGAATACAGCGATCCACCAGCTTGTCCAGGATGGGAAGCATTTCCTCTTTCACCAGGCTCCGGCTTTCAAGGAGGATCTTGCAGACGGCAAGGATCTCGCTGTTGGTGAGGATGCTGTTATCTGCGTCTTCCAGCAGGTATCCGCCTTTCGCCCGGTCATAGACCACAGACTTCCCGTGACCAACGCCCAGAGTATTCTCCTGATAGAACGCCCGAAGATCATCAATGTCCCGCTGGATCGTTCTCTCATTGACGCCGAAATCCCTCGCAGCTTCCGCTTTCACGATCATCTCGCCGGCATTGAGAACGGAATAGAGGGAGAGAATCCGATCGTATTTGGACTTCTTTATCATGCGGATCATCCTTTCACCAAGGTATGATCTGATTATAATGCCTTACATAGACACATTATGTCATTCGCCAGTACATTCTGAAGAATTCAGAGCCATTTTTGCGATTTATATCATTATAAAAGAATCCCCATGTTCTTTCAACAAAAAAAGCACATGGGGATTCAGTTTCCGTCTTACGTTTGCCGAAAAACAGCTTTTCCGAGACCGTTATTCTTGGGCATCTTTCAGGCAATTATGAGAAGTGTCTTGTCCGCTTCGATTTGCAGTTTTGCTGCCGCAAGGATCACCGCACGATGGCGGACCAGATCTCACTCTGCGCTGCCTTTGCCTCTGGGATCGGGCAAATCGGGTAGCAATGGATCATCCGCTCACCGATGATCAGATGGCAGTCGACGCCGGCTTCCTCCAGCTTCTGCGCCAGGAGGACGGTATCCGGGTACAGCACCTCCCAAGTCCCGGTCGTAAGGGTAACGGGACAAAGGCCGGACAGTTCTCCATACAACGGGCTGACCCTCGCGTCGGTCATGGGAAGTCCGTCAGCCCACACCTCGCCCATGCGGCGGAGTCCGTCGATGCCAAGCATTGGATCATGGACAAGGTAGTCTTCCAATTCCCTGTTCGTCATGCTTAGATCCACCCAAGGAGAGATCAGGATCAATTCCTCCGGCCCCTGCTGTTTCTCCTGCAGAAGGACCTCCGCGAGGCCGAGCGCCAAACCGCCTCCTGCGGAATCTCCCATAAATACGACTTTTCCGCAGTCGTATGTGTCCAGATAATTCATGTAATAGGAGAGGCACAGGTCATAGGCTGTTTCACAGTTGTACACCGGTTCCTTCGGATAGACCATGAGAACGACCTCAGCTCCGGTCTCCTTTGCCGTTCTGGCTGCCATCACAGTCTGTTGATTGTTCGGTTGGTTGATATACGCGCCTCCGTGAAAATAGAATACGGTCTGGCCGGGGTGATCCTGATCGTTGTAGATGAACGCTTGCAGTGCATCCAGCCGTTCTTCCCGGAGGCTCACCCCGAACTTGGCTTTTTCAATCACCACCGGCTCCTTGTTGCTTTCGGCCTTTTCAGCTATATACACTTCCGCGTCTTCGACCGATGTGAACTTATCGCTGCGGTGCTGAACGATAAGAAACAGATCGGTAAAACCTGCCATAAATGAACGGTGATTGATCACACGGCAATAGAACCAGAAGCCTCCGGCAGCCAGGATGATCACAGTCAGGATGATGCAAAGGATCCTAAGCACAATCTTCATAACTCTTTGGTCCTC
>JAFVHC010000030.1 GCA_017474705.1 Bacillota bacterium | reverse complement strand
CCATAAGGTCGAAGCACAGATCTTCATCGACTGTTCCGGTGACAGTGTGCTGGCGCCCCTGACCGGCGCCTTGTACCGCATGGGACGGGAGAGCCGGGAGGAATTCGGAGAAGACATCGCTCCAATCCGGGCGGACAAGAAGACCATGGGCATGAGCTGCATGATCCAGGCGCGGCAGGAAACGACACCGAATGAGTTTATCCCACCGGCGTGGGCGTACAAGATCACCGAACAGGACCTGGTACATCGTATGCCGGACATGGCACAGCCCACGGAGAACTTCTGGTATCTGGAGCTGGGCGGCGAGAACGATGCCATCCATGACACAGAATGGCTGCGGGACGAACTGCTGAAGACAGCTTACGGCCTTTGGGACTATTTGAAGAACGATCCTCAGCAGAAGGAAAAGAACAAGTACTGGCACCTGGACTGGGTCGGTATGCTGCCGGGCAAGCGTGAAAGCCGCCGCTATGTGGGCGACTATATCATGACCCAGCACGACGTGCGTGCGGAAGGCCGCTTCGAGGAGCTGATCGCTTACGGCGGCTGGACGATGGACGATCATCACCCGGCCGGATTCCGAACGCCGGAACCGCCGAACATCTTCCACCCGGCCCCCTCCCCCTATGGCATAGCGTACCGCTGCCTGTATTCCAAGAACATCGAGAACCTGATGTTCGCCGGCCGCAACATCTCCGTGACCCATGCCGCAATGAGTTCGACCCGGGTCATGGCCACCTGTTCCTTGCTGGGACAAGCCGCCGGTACCGCCGCCTGTCTGGCGGTGCAGAACGGAACCACGCCGCGGGGCATCTATCAGAACTATATGAAAGCGCTGCAGGAGATCCTGATGGACGATGATTGCTGGCTGCCGTTCCGCAGACGTCCCGTCTCGGAGCTGACACAGAAGGCACTCCTGGCGCCGGAGGCAGAGGTCCTGCGCAATGGCCTGGACCGCCCGGATGAAGAAGGCTATCATGGCATGAAGCTGAAGGCGGGAGAAACGGTCGTATATGCCTTTGAGCAGCCGGAAGCGGTTGCACAGGTCCGCCTGATCTTCGACAGTGACTTGAACCGTGAGACCGAGCCGGAAGAGATCGCCAGACTGAACCGCAACATGATCCATAACCGTCCTCTTGGCTGGCCCCAGGCGATCGTTCCTAAAACGCTGCCGGAATCGTATCGGATCCTGGGGGTAAAGGAAGATGGTACAAAGGAGATCCTGGCGGAAACCGCCCGGGTGCATCAGCGCCTGATGGTGCATGCGGTCACAGGTAAGTATCAGGCCATCGTTCTTGAGATCCTGAAAACGCGCGGTGAAACATGCGGCCTGTTCGCGATGGATCTTAAGTAAATAAGGGCAGTGCATCAACAAGGAAAGAAGAAACACAGGATGAAAACATCGATCTTTATCAGTTATTCACACCAGGATGCGGCTGAAGTCCGGAAGATCGCGGAATCGATCCAAAGTGCGGGCATCGCGGAGGTCTGGTACGATACGAAGCTGCGGGGCGGGGAGAACTATTTCTCTGTGATCGCGAATCAGATCATCGCGTGCGAATACTTGATCTTTATCGTGTCCGACCATTCGATCCAGTCAGACTGGTGCCTGCGGGAGCTGGAATTTGCCGCTTCTGAGCAGAAGAAGATCCTGGCGGTCTGGCTGAAGGACGTGGACATCTCACCGCGGGTCAGACTGATCATCCAGAGCACCCAGTATATCAATTTCGATCCGTCCCATATGGATGCCTTCAGCCATGCGATCGTGCTGGCGTTGGAAGGCGGCGGAGCTACGGGACTCGGAAAGAAGAAAGAGGCGCCGGCAGAACGGGACGTCCTTTGGAATGAAAAGAAATATTTCATAGAAGATGAGAAGATCCGCAAGATCGATGAACTGCTCAAGCTGGAACAACAGGGCAAGTATTCCACTTGTTTTCTTCCGGAAAACGCGGTGCTGCTGGGCCTGGCGTATGAACTGGGACTGAAAACGGAAGCCAATGCCAGACAAGCAGAATTCTACTATAAGGTCGCAAGATTTTATGGAAATAGTGAAGGAAAATATCTGTACGCTGCCTTGAAACAGAGTCAGGATCCAGAAAATCTCGAGTATCTCAAAGATATGGACGAAGCAGTGCAGGAAGAGAGCGTATTCGCGCTGACGCATGTGGGAGACGATTACTACTATGGCCGCAATGGTCGAGAGAAGGATGTGGACAAAGCCTATCGATTCTGGCAGATCGCGGCGGAGCGCGGCAGTGCGACAGCGATGTACTACTTGGCTTTTGGCTATCGAAAAGGGGAAGGTGTCCCCAAAGATCTCGACCTTGCCTATATGTACGCCCTGCGTTCTTCGGAGTATGATTTCCCAAGAGCTTTCCGCATCCTGGCCTTCCTCTATGAGGACGGCGAACTGGCCGGAAAAGACTATGATAAAGCGATCGAGATGTATGATAAGGCCATCGCGCGGGGCGACTTCCTGTCGTACAGCCATAAGGGATGGGTCCTCGGCGACCGCGGAGACATTGCGGGCAAAGTCGAGTGCTATAAGAAGGCATACGCACTTGCCGAGGAAGGCAAGATCAAGTCCGGAATGCCGTATTATCGTATGGGATATGTGTATGAGAACGGGCAAGGGGTCGAAAAGGACCTGAAGAAAGCCATCGAACTCTATATGGTCGGAGCGGAAAGGGGACATAAGAACTCGATCAGATATATGGTATCCACGATCAAGGATCTGGACAGATCAGAGTGGGAGCCCTATCTGAAGCGCGCCTTCGACCTGCATTGTCCCGGCGCGGCATATGAGCTCGGGTACCTCGAGAAAGAAAAGGATTCCGACCATCAGCTGAGTGCGGAAGGTGTCCGGTATTTTGAACGCGGTGCCCAGGAGGGAGATATGTCCTGCGCGGCGGAGCTGATCTCGAATTATTCCTTCATCATGGGCCGGGGCGACCGGCATAAGGATCGGGATGAAGCGATCCGTTGGTTCCAGTTCTTTTTCGCCAACATGGACGCGGAGTATAAAGAAAAGCTGAAAAACAGCAACCTGCTGGAAGTCTATTACTATGCCTTTGCGGTGGAACTGGATTATGAAGGACCGAACCACAAACCGGACAGGGAATTCGTGCAGTACTATTTCAAAAAATCCCTGGAGGCCTGCCCCAGGTTCCTGCCGCGGATCGTTGGGTTCATCGTGGATGGCTACCTGTTCCCGGAAGAATCGAATAGTGGATTCACCAAAGACGTGGCGCATGCGGAGGAGATGCTGCCCTTTGTGGAAAGGTATCTGCCTGCGTACGAGGCCTATATCGAACAGGCAAAGGACAAGGATGAGCCTGACGATCGCGCCAGGATCAGAGGCGACCTGAAACGAGGGTATCAGGAGATCAGCGAATGCTACCGGACGGGGAAAGGTGTGCCGCGGAACAGGGACAAGGCCGCGATGTACAAGCTTAAAGCAAGGTGATCGTTTATGAGTGCAGTGCAATTGTTTCATACCGGATTCCAGGCCATTGAAAAGCCTGACATCAAGATCGGCAGAAAGAACGCGGACTTCGGGCAGGGGTTCTACCTTTCGGACGCGATGGAATTTTCCAAACGCTGGGCCAGGGAACGCAAAGAAATGCCCACGTATCTGAACATATACGAGCTGGAAACAGAAGGCTTGCAGATCAAGCATTTCGCCAGGGACACGGCATGGTTCGAGTACATCTTTGCGAACCGCGCTGGTCACCCGGACCTCCTGGCGGACGTGGACGTGATCATCGGCCCGATCGCAAACGATACCTTGTATGATACCTGGGGCATCATCACCAGCGGGTTCCTGCAGAAGGAGCAGGCGCTGAAACTTTTGATGATCGGCCCTTTGTACGAACAAACGGTCATCAAAACGGAAAGGGCTGCTGCGGCGCTGCGCTTTAAGGAAGCCATGATTCTGAGCCATGAGGAGATCGCCGCATACAGGGCGACGGTCCGGGAGGAGGAGAAGGTGTTCCAGGAACAGTTCGGGCAACTTCTCTCCACCATGATGTGACGCGGAAATCAAAAAAGACAAGTTCCCGCAGCTGGGCAAACTTGTCATTAAACAATTCTTTTTAAGGAGGCTGGAAATCGATGGATCTGCATCAATACAGGGACGTGGACAAACGCGGCACCATCACCCGGGTGACGTATGAAGCGACCAACAGCGCTGGCGAGCGTTGGACCAAATACGCGAACGTGTATCTGCCGTACGGGTATGATGAAAACCAAAAGTATGATATCGTGTATCTGATGCACGGGGGCGGCGGCAATCCGGACGCCTGGCTGGACTGCGCGCAGATCAAAAATGCGTTGGACCGCGGTTTTGAGGAGGGAAAAGCCAAACCCTTCATCGTGGTCTTCCCGACCTACTACAACCTGGATCCTACCGAACGGCGCCGCATAGAAGGCGTGAACGCGGAGTGGGAAAACGAGCAGATCCGGGCCTTCCAGAAAGAACTGGCGGAGGACCTGATCCCCGCGGTAGAAAGCCGTTTTTCCACCTATGCCAAGGACACGACACCGGAAGGACTGGCAGGGTCCCGCCTGCACCGCGCCTTCGGCGGATTCTCCATGGGCGGCGGCGTGACCTGGTACGTCTTCCTGTACAATCTGGAGATCGTTTCGGTCTTCCTGCCCCTGTCCGGGGATTGCTGGGAGATCCAGCCCATGGGCGGGCGTCTGGTGCCGGAAGAGACCGCGAAAGTCCTGGCGGAGCGTACGCGCGCCAAGGGCATGACCGGAAAAGACTTCCGCATCTACGGCGGTACCGGTGACAAGGACATGGGACTGGACAACATGAAACCGATGCTGGAGGCCATGACAGCTTATCCGGATCTGTTCGATCTTGAGGAGGATCCCGCGAAGGGCAACCTGCATCTGGCGGTCAAAGAGGATGCCGTACATGCTTACGAGCAGGTATATCACCATGTGTGGCACTATCTGCCCTATCTGTTTTAAGGCTGATCCTTCTTGTTTTCCTTTTCATTCTTTTCCTTTATGTAGCCGATGATGGTCAGCACCACGTAGATCACGCCGAGCACCAGTCCGATGATGGCGAAGACGGTGCGGCCGCGGATGAACTGTACGGTGGCGCCAAGCAGGAACACGGCGGCTACGAGGATGCTGGAGAGCAGATTTTTATCCATGATACGAATCTTTCAATATAGTAAATGAAGAGAACAGCGGCCCCTGAGATCAGGAACGGGGCCGCTGTTTTGATACAAACGGGAATGCTTATTTGCCTTCTTCTTGCTTGATCTTCTGCTTATACTCCTTGAACAGAGCGACGAACTTCGGGCTCAAAGCGATCAAGGCGATCAGGTTCGGGATGATGACAAGACCAACGACGATATCGCACAGGCTCCAGACTTCCAGCGTGGACAGCAGGGTCGCCAGGACCGGCAGGATGAAGAACAGCGCGTTGACGTACTTGGAAGCCTTCAGGCCGACCAGCCATTCGGTGCAGGTACGGAATTCGACGTAGAATCCCAGATAACCGGAGTAGCAGAACAGCACGATGGCCAGGCAAAGGATGACGGAACCAAAGTGGCCCCAGGTGCCTTCAAAGGCCTGGAAGACCATGCCGACGCCGGCGGTCTCTTCCGTAACGGTCGGAAGGATCTCCGCGCACAGGACGGCAAGACCGGTCAGTGAGCAGACGATGATGGTATCGATGAAGATCTCGAAGATACCATACATACCCTGATGGATGGGATGGTCGGTCTGCGCTGTGGCGTGGACCGTGGCAGCAGTACCCATACCAGCTTCATTGGAGAAGATACCGCGGGCAGCACCCTTGGAGATCGCAGCAGTCACGGTCGCACCGGTGAAACCGCCGATGGCCGGTGCCGGAGCGAAGGCATACTTGAAGATGGAACCCAGGGCTTCCGGCAGGTTGCCGATG
>JAFVHC010000401.1 GCA_017474705.1 Bacillota bacterium | reverse complement strand
TGCTCCGAAAACAGCATAGGTTCCGAAAATCTATTATGCTGCATGATGTCCCAAGAATATGAGCGCACAGCATAAACCCGAAGACTCAAGATATGCCTAGATAGAATATCAAAATATGCATTATAACTATTAGCAAAGTGCATTGTAATCTGTTATTCTATGTCTGTACAATATTAGCGGAGGCATACCCATGAAGAAAACATATGCGTTGATCGTACTTGCAGCCATGGTCCTGGCTGTTCCCGGATGCCAAAAGGCAGTATCCAGTAATCCAAGTGAAATGAGTCAGAAGGAAGAACCTGCCAGCAGTCAGGAAGGATCTCAGAATAGTGAATCCCATGTGACCAGCAGAGAAGATCAGGAAGCCATTGATCAGCCGTCTGAGGATGCCATGGTAGATGATCAGATGAATGAACAGAAAGCAGAAAGTGAGGAGACGGAAACAATGCTGCAATTGAAGATCGGAGAGACTATGGTAGAAGTGGCGTGGGAAGACAATGCCTCTGTTGCCGCATTGCTGGAAATGGCAAAGGAAGAGCCGATCACCATACAGATGTCCATGTACGGTGGTTTTGAGCAGGTTGGCGCGATCGGTACGAGTCTTCCGAAAGATGATGTGCAGACCACTACGGAAGCGGGTGACATCGTACTTTATTCATGGGATCAGATCGTCGTTTTCTATGGTTCCAATTCCTGGGCATACACGAGACTGGGAAAGATCACGGATCAGACCGCTTCTGATTTGAAAGGCCTTTTGAGCAACGGAGACGTAACGATCACGATCTTTGTGCGCTGAACAAGAAGAGGTACTCATGAACAAAAAGCTTCAAAAATCGATTGTATTGTTTTTGATCCTGTGTCTGGGATTCGTTCTTGTGACCGGATGTGGAAATCATGCAGCTGCGTCTAAGACCGAAACGAAAGAAACGTCGGTGGAGGTTTCGGGTCCGGAAGTTGAGCAGGAAGAGCAAGGTGAAGCGTCCGTCGTCTGTTTTACTTCCGATATCTCTGCCGATGGCCTTGTAAAACTGTATGAAGCGCTCGGCTGGACACCGACCGGCACCGTGGCGGTCAAAATCTCTACCGGAGAACCGCCTGCCAGCAATTATCTGCGGCCGGAACTGATCGGTGATCTGGTGCAGATACTGGACGGAACCATCGTGGAGTGCAACACCGCTTATGGTGGATCGCGGTCCAGTGCCGCCATGCACAAGCAGGTCGCGGAGGATCATGGATTTACCGCGATCGCGCCGTTTGACCTGATGGACGAGGAGGGGGAGATCGAGTGGCCCGTAACGGGTGGAACGCGTCTTGACCGCATCATCGTCGGCAGTCATGCGGAACACTATCAGGACTGGGTGATCCTTTCCCATTACAAAGGCCATCAGATGGCGGGCTTCGGAGGCACGATCAAAAACGTAGGGATCGGGGCGTCTTCCGCGAGCGGAAAGGTGCTCGTGCATTCGGCGGGCACGAGAACGTCCGGCAGCATCATGTACAGTGATCAGGATGCATGGCTGGAGGCGCTTGCTGAGATGGTGGACGGTTTCGTGGATCACGTCGGGACGGAGCATATCATCTATATCAACGTGATGAACCGTCTGTCGGTGGATTGCGACTGCAATGGCCATCCGGCAGAACCGGACATCCATGATATCGGGATCCTCGCATCGACGGATCCCGTGGCGCTGGACCAGGCGTGTTATGATCTTGTGGCGCAGGCAGAGGGCAATGAGGCGCTGATGCGTCGGATCGAACGGCAGCATGGGCTGCACACCCTGGAGCATGCGGAAGAGATCGGCCTGGGCAGCAGAACATATCAGTTGGTAGACATCGATGAGTGAAGCCTTTACGATCCTGCGCAGGGAGTTCATTTATATTTGGTACTATTTCGATATCCAGTTCCGGCAGATCTTCTGGTACTGGGTCATCGGCATGGTGATCGGCTCCTTCATCTCCGTTTTCGCGAAGGACAGAATCCATGGACTCTTTGCCGGCATACAGAAGAAAAAGTGGGGCGTGGTGGGTATCGTTCCGGCCTGCCTCCTGGGCATTGCTTCGCCGCTTTGCATGTATGGGACCATCCCGATCGCAGCGTCCTTCAGAAAGCAGGGTATGCGGGAGGACTGGCTTGCCGCCTTCATGATGGCTTCCATCCTTCTGAATCCGCAGCTGATCATCTACAGTGCGGCCCTTGGGGCTGCGGCGCTGGCAGTCCGGATCCTCACCTGTTTTCTGTGCGGTATCTGCGCAGGGCTTCTGATCCATTTCATTTATAAGGACAAAGAATTCTTTGATTTCAGAGGATTTTCAGAGCGGGAAAGCCATGATAGGCATCCCAACCTGCTGGTCCGGTATCTTTTGAATCTGTGGCGGAACGTGAAGGCGACCGGCTTGTATTTCCTTTTCGGCATCCTGCTGTCGGCGCTGTTCCAGCGGTATGTACCACAGGATCTGATGGTGCGTGTGTTTGGTGGAAATGAGGCTTGGGGCGTGCTGATGGCGGCGACAGATCGGAAGAG
>JAFVHC010000400.1 GCA_017474705.1 Bacillota bacterium | reverse complement strand
GTGCCTTCAGATCGTTATTGAACGTTTCGATATCGATCGCGTACAGGCTTTCATAGTCCTTCTCACCATTCTCATCAAGCGGCGTATTCTCTCGGTTGACAAAATAATCATCCACCGAGATCATGCGTGGCCTAAGGCCTTCCGCCCGCAGCTGAATGGACAGCTTCTTGGCGAAGGTCGTTTTCCCGGAAGAAGAAGGTCCGGCGATGAGGACCATACGGATCTGGTCCCTGCGCGCGAAGATCTCCCGGGCGATGGCGGCGATATGGCCGGCATGCAACGCTTCAGAGATCTGGATCAGCTCATGGATACTGCCGTCGGCAATGGAATCATTGAGCGCGCCGATGGTCTCCACACCCATGATCTCGCTCCATTCCGTGGACCGACGGAATACGTCGAACAATTTTTCCGAGGGAACGAACGGACGCACCTTATGCGGCCATTTTCTCTCGGGCAGCTGGATGATGACACCTTCCCGATACTGGGTCAGGTCGAAATACTTGAGCATGCCCGTACTGGGCAGCATATAGCCATAGAAATAATCTATCATACCGCCGAGGCTGTACAGATTGATCGTGGAGAAACGACGGTATTTAAAGACCTGTGAACGGTCCCACATACCACGGGCTTCGAAAAGATCCATAGCCTCGTCGATGGGATATGGTTTTTTGCGGATCGGCAGGTCCTCTGCCACATGACGGCGCATCGCTTCAAGCAGCGCCTCGGTTTCTTCCTCGGTGACGCCTGTGCGCTCGCCCCGACTGATCTCACAATACGTACCTCCGGAGATCGCCTGCTTGATGCGGACCTGCGCCTCGCGGCCCAGTACTTCCTCCGCACTGTACAGGAACAAAAAGTTCAATGTTCGGATATAAGTGCGGTATCCATCCTGGTGCTCCAGAGTAAGGAATCGTACGTTGGCATCAGCATTCAAAGGAGCCCAAAGCTCCCGCAGTTTGCCATTGACGACCGCCAGCAAAGCAGGCGACTTAGGCTCGTTACCAACCTCCTGCGAAGAAAGATCTTTAAGGATCTGCTCCAGGGTCGTCCCTTTGGGTACGGATATTTCATGTCCGTTTTCCAAAATGATACGGATCATATTCATAATTCAATCCTTGTCAGACAGGCGCGCTGTTAGCCAGCGCATTTCCTGCTCCAGTTTTTGTTTTTGCTGTGGATCCCGGGCGGCTTCGCTCCACGCCGCAAGTCTGCGTACGCGCTGCTCTGTCCAACTGCGGTAGACCGGATCCCGGTCCCGAAACATAAGAATACCATACATGTATTCAAAAGGATCCTGATACTGCTCTGCCCCATGTTCCGCCCGGAGGATCGTATAATGTTTGCCGCGGTCCTCCACAAAACGCTCTTCACAGATACGGAACCCCAGGCCATGCAAAGCACGGCGCACTTCATCGGTCTCCGTCTGCGGCTGCACGATCAAAGAGGACAGACCATCCAAAACACCTTTCGGCGCTTCCTCCAGGATGGTGCGTATCATCATACCGCCCATCCCGCAGATCACACAGCTGTCGGCCTCCCCGGGTACGAAGCCCTGCAGTCCGTCTGTCAAACGGACCCGGATGCGGTCGGACAGGTTTTCCGCGCGGATATGTGCTTCCGCCGCCGAAAGCGGACTCGGCCGGACATCCGATGCGATGGCCTGCACCGCCTTTCCTGTCCGGACTGCTTCAATGGACAGATATCCATGATCGCAGCCGATGTCGGCCAATGTATGGCAATCCGGCAGAAGATCCAGGACCGTTCGAAGACGATCGGACAGTAAACGGGCCGGCATTACTCGAGATAGTCGCGCAGCTTCTTACTGCGGCTCGGATGACGCAGCTTGCG
>JAFVHC010000399.1 GCA_017474705.1 Bacillota bacterium | reverse complement strand
CATCGGTACGCAGCTGCTTAAAGGCATCCTGGACCTCATGAAGAGCGAAGGCTATGCGCAGGTGTCCTTGTCGACGCAGAAGGCCAACAAGGCCGTCAACATGTATCTGAAGGCCGGCTTCCGGCCTGTGTGGGAAGATGACGAAGAGTACGTCATGCTATGCAGATTATAGGAGAAACAAATGAAAAAATGGTATGATGAGGAATATGTTTTCACTGTAGAAGTGACCGGTTTTCTTCATGGGGATCACACCGAGCGCTATTGCCGCAATGGGGAGGAGATCGGTGACAAGTATACCTGTACCTACGGGTGCCCGGTGAACCAGGATGGACAAGGCATCTGTTCCAAGACCATGATGATGCTTTTCCCGCTGATGGAGGCTGTCCGCAGCGGCGGTGACCTGGAAAACGTGGGCGGCGACAGTAAGTACACCAAAACGATCGTCTGTCCGGATGGCTGCGTGATCTTCCGGCTGACCGCGGAACCTACAGGCAACGAGAATTTCCACAAAGGTCATTTCTGGGACTATCCTGATGAGACTTAATCGTTAGAAAGGGAGCATCATGTTTTCGACTGGACATTTGATCTGGATCGGCATCTCTGTGGTTTTGATCGCAGGTGGGCTGCTCTATTGCCTGCGTCGACGTCCGCCGCTGCGCAGGATACTGTACGTTTGTTTTATTATAGGTATTGCTTCAGAGCTTATCAAAGTGCTGTCTGCCATTCAGATCGTGCCCATGGTGGATCCGGCGATCGTGGAGCAGGGCGGTGCGCTGGCCGTGGAGTGGATCCCCACGGGAGAGTATACACCTTATCTGGCGATGGAACATCTTCCCTTGGAGCTTTGTTCCTTGTATCTCGTGTTCCTGCTTTTGTCGCTGGTGGTGAAACATGAAAGATGGAAGCGGGGCCTCTATGCCGTCATGTTTGCCTCAGGCGTGCTCGGTGGTTTTATGGGCATCGTGATGTCCTCGATCGCCGGGGATTATGATTCGACGGCGGCCTTCTTCACCTCCGTGCGGGCATGGCAGTTTTTCCTCTTCCACGCAATGGTCGTGATGAGCAGTCTGTATCTGGGATTTTGTGAAGAAAGCGGACTGCGGTTCGCGGATTGGAAGAAAGCCATCCTGGGCCAGCTGATGCTGGACATTCCGACATTCTATATCAATTCGGTCTTTTCCAGCGAAGTCTATATGAACGATCAGGTGGTCGGTGTGTCGCACAGGATCAATTATTTCTCCTCTTATGTAAACCCGCTGGGTCTGGTACTGACGGAGAAATGGCAGTGGATCGTGTATCTTCTGGGCAGGGACGCCCTGGCGTTCAGCCTGATCGTACTGTTGTTCCTTTTGCTCAAAGGGAAGAAGGGCGACCGCGCCGTTGGAGGAAAGCAGATTTGAAGACCATTCACGTCGTAGCCGCCATTATTCGGGATGGCGATAGTGTTTTCGCAACGCAGCGGGGCTACGGCCCTTATAAAGACGGGTGGGAGTTTCCCGGCGGCAAGATCGAACCTGGAGAAAGTCCGGAGGCGGCCTTGCACCGCGAGATCCTGGAGGAACTCGACACTGAGATCACAGTAGGGGCGCCGATCCTCCGCGTGCAGTATGACTATCCGGAAT
>JAFVHC010000398.1 GCA_017474705.1 Bacillota bacterium | reverse complement strand
ATTTACCGGTGTGCTTATGGAAGGTGCCGGCATCCGCCACGCAGAACTTCTCAACATGACGCCGACCCAGGGCGGCTATACCCGTGTCGAATTCCTGATCCCGGCCCGCGGTCTGATCGGCTATCGTTCTCAGCTCATGACCGAGACCAAGGGCACCGCCATCATCAATCACGTTTTTGACAGTTACCGCCCGTCCCGCGGCGAGATCGCTTCCCGCACCCGCGGCTCTCTGATCGCGCATGAGACAGGTGAATCCGTGACCTATGGTCTGTTCAACGCACAGGATCGCGGTACCATGTTCATCGGTGCCGGCGTTCCTGTATATGAAGGTATGATCGTGGGAGAAAGCTCCCGCATGGAGGACATCGTCGTCAACGTCTGCAAACGCAAACACGCGACCAACACCCGTTCCGCTGCCGCGGATGAAGCCCTGCGCCTTGTCCCGCCGCGCGAACTGACTTTGGAACAGTGTCTGGATTTCATAGCGGACGATGAACTCGTCGAAGTGACTCCGAAGAACATTCGTATGCGTAAAATGATCCTGGATCAGCAAGGCCGTGCAAAAGCGGACCACAGAAAGAAGGCTTGATCATCATGAATAAGATCCATTTTATCGGGATCTGCGGTATCAGCATGAGTTCTCTGGCGCAGATCCTGCATGAACAGGGCTGGACGGTGACCGGTTCAGATCTTCGTGAAAACGATACGTCCCGCGCCTTGGAGGCACAGGGGATCCCCGTCGCCATTGGCCAGACGGCAGATAACATCAAGCCCGATATGGAGCTGATCGTCTATACTGCCGCGGTCCATGAGGACAATCCGGAACTGATCGCTGCCCGCGCGCTGGCGGCACGATGTCCTGAACAAGCCCGCGTCATCGAACGCTCTGTCCTGCTCGGTGAAATGATCGATCGCTACGAGATCCCGATCGGTGTGGCCGGCACCCATGGCAAGACCAGCACCTCCAGTATGCTGTCCTACATTTTCATGGAAGCCGATCTGGATCCGACCGTGACCATCGGCGGTATCCTGCGCAGATTCAATACGAATTTCCATATCGGTCATTCTCCCTATATCATCTATGAAGCCTGCGAGTACTCCGACAGTTTCCTTGAATTCCGCGGCAAGGTGAACATCATCACCAATATCGAGGCAGAACATCTGGATTATTTCGGGACCCTCGAAAACATCAAGAAGTCTTTCCATAAGTTTTCCGAAATCATGCGTCCTGACGGCATCCTGATCACCGGGTTGGAGAACGCTTCTCTCTTTGAGGACTTCTCCGGTACGCTGTATACCGTTTCATTGGATGATCCACGGGCGGATTACACCGCAGCCAATATCGTCCATCACACGAACGGCCTCGGCTCTTCTTTTGATCTGGTCTTCCGTGGTGAGAACCTGGGTACGCTGGATCTGTACGTACCCGGCCTGCATTATATCTACGACGCCATGTGTGCAGCAGCGGCCGCTCTCAGCCAGGGCATCTTGTTTGCTGACGTGCAGAAAGGTCTGTCCACATATCAGAGCACCAAAAAGCGCTTTGAATATAAAGGTACATGGAATGGTGTGACGATGATCGATGATTATGCCCACCATCCGTCCGAGATCAAAGCTACATTGCTCGCCGCTGATGAAGTGCCGCATAAGGATCTGTACGTGGCCTTCCAGCCACATACCTATACCCGTACCAAAGCTTTCCTTCCGGATTTCATCACTGCCCTGTCATTGGCGGATCATGTCGTACTGGCAGATATATATGCAGCCCGCGAAAAAGATCCGCATGACATTCACTCAATGGATATCGCACGCGGCCTGGAAGAACTCGGCTGTGACTGCCATTATTTCCCTACCTTCGAAGAGATCGAAAAATTTTTATTGAAAAACATATCACCCGGCGACCTGTTGATAACTATGGGGGCCGGAACCATCTCAACTATCGGCGATTCCATCCTGAAAAGGAAGTAATCCACACAATCCACCGGCTTTCGAAGCCTCCGGCGACCCTTT
>JAFVHC010000397.1 GCA_017474705.1 Bacillota bacterium | reverse complement strand
TTCCACATGAGCGACAAAGAACTTGTCCCGTTTGGATCTGATATACAGTTTCGTGAGCCAGCTGCAGCGGACGCCGTAAACAGGATAGCCTTCCAGATAGCTCTTCGTAATGACCTCAGACACTTTACTGCTCATGGCTGTAAGTTCTTTTTCTGCATCTTCCATGCTGAAATCCGTTCGCGCAGCGTTCTTTGTCATCCTGATCTGGGCGTTTACGCCCCTCCTGCCTTTCCGGCTTATGTAATCAAACACGAAAAGTCCGCCGGGAAAACGATCCGCCATTGCTGAGATCAGTTCCGCCGCATCATCATATGTCAGATAATGCAGAACGCCTGCAGCCAGGAAGATCGCGCCGTTCTCTTTTTCAAACGGGATCTCATCGAACCATCTGTGGTCTGTAATATCGCCAGGCACATTCTTTTCCATCTTCCCGGTCGGGATATACTTCTCCCTGCAGGCGATCACATCCGGGAAATCAATGTTGATCCATGGATTGGTCTCGTTCCCGATCTGCCGTCTGAGGCAGGATAGACCTGCACCCAGTTCTGCAATACACGCCTTCGGGTGTTTTTTCAGATATTCCCGGATCTCGCATGCGAAGTCATACTGACGGATCGCACCTGCGAGTGCACCGCATTCCAGGTGATATAAGACCGTCGGCGGCTTCGTTTCCCCCATTTCCCTCAGGATCCGGACAGCATCATGATCCGGCAGTATCTGAGGCAGTTTATTCACAGCGATCGCCCGGCTCCAGAGGGGGATGCACAGCGTTCTCTCCACGCTGTCTTTCTTCAGTTCGCTCATCTTTATTTCCTCTGTTATCCCTCAGATGTATCTCCCGGCATCTTTTTCAAGTTTCCGGTAATTCGGACAGTCTGCCTGATGCGTATCGAAAAACTTCTTCAGGCCTTCGTTCAGCGCCGACATTTCTTCTGCGGCGTTCAGAGCGTGATCGGATGCGCAGATCTTTCCGATGACCGTCGCGCACATGATCTTATAGACCGCACAGCACAGCCGCCTGTACTTCTTTCCGTGATACTCCCTGTCTGAAACAGGAAGGATCTCATGACCCGCACGCTCAATAGCAGAGTATCCTTCGATATTGGCGTCAATGATCCGGTTCAGATATGCCCTGTCGTTTTTGATCCGCTTCAGATCGCCGTCTGTGTAATAGCAGGCAAAGGCGATCGGAGTCACAAATGCCGCATGGCAGAGAAGATAGTCCCCCATGTTGGGCTGATAAGCTGCTTTTATCTTTGTCCCCACAAAGATCTCCCGGATCAGCTGTTCATTGGAACGTGCGTCCTTCAGCTGGCCGATCGTGATCTTATGAAGGGAGATGGAAACCACCCGATCCTTCTCCCTGTGTCCGGCCGCCATGCTGAAGCCGAACATCACATTTTTGTCGGGGAGCTTTTCGACAAGTTCTTCAGGCGAGAGGTTATTCCCGACAAAGACGATGTTCTGTGATCCATTGGCCGCAAGACCCGGTATAAGACTTCCTATCTGTGTATAGCGCATCACAACGAAAACCACGTCGTAGATGTCATCTTTCCGCAGTTCCCGGATCACCGGTATCCGGTACGTTTTCTTCCATGGAAAAAAGACCGGATCAATGACCAGGCCGTTGTTTTCCAGCGTATCCGCCCAGGCGCCCCGCGCCAGAATAACAACGTCTCTGCCAGAAGCAGACAGGTCTGCTGCCAGATTCGAGCCGATCACTCCGGCACCGATAACAAGGATTCTCATACACGCCTC
>JAFVHC010000396.1 GCA_017474705.1 Bacillota bacterium | reverse complement strand
GGAAATAATAACCCATCATGGACAGCGCCAAAGTGGATTTACCGCAACCGGATTCACCGGCGATACCCAGAGATTTGCCCTCTTCGATCTTCAGCGTAACGCCGTCGACCGAATAGACATCCTCATGGAAACGGGTAATATACTTGGTTTTAAGGTTTTTGACCTCAAGAATAACTTTTCCCATGATATCCTCCTTAGTCGCGAAGTGCCGGGTTGAACACCTGGTCCATACCGGTATTCATAAAGTTCAGAGAGAACGAAATGAGGGTAATGGTCAGGATAACCGGGAAATATGCCCACCAACGGCCGGAAGTATGAGCACCGTACAGCGTAGCCCAGTTCATCATAAGACCCAGGGTCGGGGTGGTGGTAACACGCGGGCCAAGGCCTAACATGGACAGCTGCGCTTCTGCCAGGATACCGGAAGAAACCTGCAGGATGAAGGCCATGACGACGTAAGAAGCAATGTAAGGCAGGATATCTGTCAAGATGATCCGGAACAGACTATGACCGGACAGCTTCGACAGGTTGACGTGGTCACGGTTACGCAGAGAGATGACCTGAGAACGGACAGAACGTGTGGTCCACGTCCAGGCCGTAGCTCCGATAATGATCGCGCATAGCGTCGGTCCACGCAGCTCCTGGCTGATGGAATAGTTGATGAGGATCAACAGAACGAAACCCGGGATAACGGAGAATACGTTCGTGAAGAAGGAAATGATGTTATCGACGAGGCCGCCCATGTAACCGGACAGAAGGCCAAGCAGCAGACCGATGAAGGTCGCAACGCATCCGGCGATCAGACCGATTTTCAGAGAAACGCCGGCAGCAGCGATCAGCTCACGCAGAGTATCGCGACCGAAGTTATCGGTACCCAGCGGCAGTTTGCGTACATTGATAACTTTGTTGGTGTTGATATAGTCCGTCTTCGTGATCTTGGAGATCTCTACGGTCTCGCCATCGATCTCTTCAACAACGGTGAAATTGTCGCCAGCCTTCAGCGCCTGGATACGGGAATTGAGCAGTCGAAGATCTCGCTTAGCGGACTTTTTCAGTTTTGCACCAGAGATGGCCGCATCGAAATTAGCATCCCAGAATTCGATCAGCTGTGCAGAATCATCCACATCGATCGCACTGTAGTCCATGCCAGCCGCTTCGAACAAGCCGAGCATGGCTTCCTTATCGCTAGGAGAAATAGCGCTCTGAAGACGTTTTTCATCAGCATCTTCGAATTTGAAAGTATCCTTCTCGGTCGTGACCGCATCATACAGGGATACATATGTACCCGGCTTAGCGAAGGTACCGATACCGATCATTTCCAGCGGGTTGCCGGGATTGACCAAAGGATAGATGAAGATCGTCAGGAGGATCGCTACGAAAATGACGAAACCGATGACAAATTTAGGAGAATGGAATAATTGTTTGATTGTATTCTTCATTTCTTCGTATCCTCCTATTAATCAAACTGTGCTGCCTTGACACGCGGATCGATGAACGCATAGATGACGTCCAGAAGCAGCGTGACCAACAGGACCATGATGGTGATCATCAGCGTGGTGGCGGAGATCAGCGGATAGTCGGAGTTGGTGACAGAGGACAGCATCGCGGATCCAAGTCCAGGATAGTTGAAGATCGTCTCAGCAACCAAGGCTGTGGAAGTCTGATCTTGATTGCTTCCCAATAGTACGGAGCGTAGCCACAGCTGAACAGTTCAACCGGTGTCAATCGCTCCGGATCGTCAGTCCAAGC
>JAFVHC010000395.1 GCA_017474705.1 Bacillota bacterium | reverse complement strand
TCTGCGGAACACGCATCCAGCAGTTCCTCCAGAAGGCGCTCCGGCTTAAGATCCTTATAGGTCCTGGATGTGACCGGACTGTTTTTGTCCTTGCGCACCAGATCCTGCGGCCGGGACAGCACGTCGAGAAGCGCTACATACTCCGCGGGGATCCTGTGGCCGAACCGCTCCTCAAGAAGATGCTGCAGTTTGATGACGAATTTAGAAACGGTACCGCCTGCCGCTGGGGCAGACGGTACTTTTTTGTTTTTCTTAGCCATGATACTCCTTCAATGGGCATACGATCTGCGGCTCTCTGGGCGATTTGTTCAGAATCTCAGTCTCGCCCTTTTCATTGATCATCACGATATCCTCCAGGCGCATGCCGACTTTACCGGCAATATAAACGCCCGGCTCGATGGAGAAAGCCATGCCGCGTTCCAACCGGCGATGGTTGGTCTGCTTGATATACGGTCCTTCATGGGTGGAATACCCGATGCCATGCCCTACACGATTGATCAAAGTCTTTGCCAGGTCCTGCTCGTCCAGGACGGTGCGCGCTGCCTTGTCGATGTCCGGGATCCATGCACCTTCCACAGCCATGGCCTCACTGGCGGCATTCGCCCGCTCGACCAGATCGTACAGATCCTTTTCTTCTTCCGAGATGCCGCCGACGAAGACCGTGCGGGACATATCAGACATCATCTCGTGGAAGGCGCAGCCGTAATCCAGCAGGACGATATCCTTTTCCTGGATGACCCGGTCACGTCCTTCATAATGCGGATAGCTGGCATTCGGACCGGAAGCAACGATCGCTTCCACGAAGGTCGCCCCCCGCTTCTGCATGCCTTCGAACAGGAAGTCCATGATCTGACCTTCCGTAAGGCCCGGCTTGATGAAGGTAAGCGCTTCCTGGAAGACGGCGTCAGCGATGGCGGCCGACTGGCGCAGATACTCCTGCTCCTCCAGGCTCTTGTGGATCCGCACCTCCTCCAGTACCGGTTTTGCATTACGGAAGGTGACACCGGAACGCTCTGTGATATCCAGCACGTTGAAAGCCTGTGCCGAAGAATTGACGCCTATGACCTTGCCCTTAAGACCTTCCTGCTCCAGGATACCGTCCACCACATCGGTCATCTCTTCATTGTCGAACCATGTGAAGACCGACACATCAGAGCCCAGCTCTTCCCGCATCTGATCTCCGTACAATAGGTTGCAGATATAGAACGCGCGGCCGTCCGCCTTCACGAAAAGGCCCTGGAACCGTTCGCACATCATCGGAGAAAAGCCGGTGAAAAAGGTGAGCTCTTCTCCAGGGCTGATCAGGATCGCGTCCATCCCTGCTTCCTGCATCAGCATTGTCAGTTTCTTGATATATTCAGTACGCATGTATCTATTCTCCCCCATTGCTATAGTTTCGAAATCGCCAAATACGATCTGATATGCACCTCAGGTGATGTTTTTTACCAGCATAAGACTTCGCAGCCGGTCTCTGTCACTACGACCTGGATCTCCCACTGGGCGGATTTCGATCCGTCTTCTGTATAAATGGTCCAGCCGTCCTCATCGTCCAGCACGACGTCCGGCTTTCCCGCATTCACCATAGGTTCGATCGTGAAGCACAAGCCCGGGACCATCATCATTTCCTCACCGGCATTCGCCACGTAACTGACCCATGGATCCTCGTGGAATTCCAGCCCGATCCCATGACCGCCGATCTCGCGCACCACGCTGAATCCATGCTTCTCCACATATTCATGGACCGCCTGCGCCATATCGCCCAAATGCGTCCAGGGTCTGACCTTCTCCAGTCCTTTTTCCATGGCTTCTTTCGTGACCTGTACCAGTTTCCTGTCATTGTCGGACACATTACCGATCAGGAACATGCGGGAGGAATCCGAAAAATAGCCCTTGTAGATGGTGGATACATCCACATTGACGATATCACCATCTTCCAGGATCATATCCTCGTCCGGGATCCCATGGCAGACCACATCGTTGATGGACGTGCACACGCTTTTGGGAAACCCTTGATAGTTCAACGGCGCGGGGATCCCACTCATTTCCGTAGTGACTCTATATACGATATCATCGATCTCCCGGGTGCTCATGCCCGCGCGGATCACTTCTCCCACCGCGTCCAGACAGGCCATATTGATCTTGGCGCTGGCCTTGATCCCTTCGATCTGCTCCGGCGTCTTGATCAGGCTGTGGTCGGGCACAAGCACGCCCTGCTCCCTCAGTTTTTCCAGTTTATCATCAAACATCATATGACAGGACTTATACTTGCGATGGCTGCCGCACCAGCAAGGATCGTTTCTTCCGAGTTTCATCTGGTTTGTCCTTCCTAATTTATCGATTCCCTTATATTATAAGAGTATTTTCACAAAAATCAATCCAAATAGAAAAAAACCGCAGAACCGGATCTACCG
Organism: Bacillota bacterium; assembly: GCA_017474705.1. Lineage (GTDB taxonomy): Bacteria > Bacillota > Clostridia > Lachnospirales > Bianqueaceae > RUG159. The sequence continues at coordinate 1,393 of JAFVHC010000395.1, read as the reverse complement.
TTCTGCGGTTTTTATACTCATGATCGATTTATCGGGTCTCAAGCTCCACGACAGCCGGTGCGACGCCTTCCGCCGTAAAGGTGACTTTGACCGGTCCTGCTTCCTCTGCGGAGCGGATGACCGCGAGGACTTTGCCGTCGAAAGTCTCCCATTCGGTCTCCTGATAGCCGCGCAGAGGCTGGGGTTCTGCAGAACCGAAGCCCTGCAGCACGGCAGCGCCTTCGACCCGGACCTGCACCTTCTTCTGTTCGAAGGGGTTGAAGTTGCCTTCCGCATCTGTCACGCACACGTTCAGGAACGCCAGGCTCTCGCCTCCGGCTTTCAGTTCTTCGTTGTCCACAGTCACTTGCAGCTGTGCGGCCTGGCCAGCGGTCTTCAACGTGAAACGGCCGCTCTCCGCTCCATCTTTATAGGAGACAGCTGTGATCTCACCCGGCTCATAGACGACTTCATAAACAGCGGTGAAACCATTCTCACGACCGGCCGGCTTGCGTCCCTGGGATACACCATTGATGAACAGTTCCACTTCGTCATCCACCGAATAGATCTCGGCTTCGGTCTTCTGCCCTTCATATCCCGGCCAGGTCCAGCTGGCGATATTGTCCTTGTACATCCAGGAAGTCTGCGAATGCTGCTTTCCGTACTTGTCGACACGAATGACAGCGAGATACGGAGCCTTGCGATCCCCATAAACGACTTCACGCAGATAACTGATCGGACGGCGATTGCCAATGATATCGATATCGCCGATGTACGCGATACGATCCGGGAAATGGGAGGAGAAATTCACGGTCCCATCATAATAGAAGATGCCGCATCCGGCTTCACCCAAATAGTCATAGCCGGTCCAGGTATAATCACCCAAGACGTTGGCATTGTCCTCGACCAAACGCCACAGACGGACGATGTCGCCCGGGAAGGTCTCGGTACCGAGCACCGGTTTGTTGGGATGCAGTTCCTTCTCCAGGACACCGTGACGGCCTGTCAGATAGTTATATCCGGCAACGTCAGCCGCCTGCGCCGGTTCCTCCAACGCTTCAGTCATCAACGGATGGTTGGTGAAATCCGGAGAATCCATCAGGCTCATCATCATGTTCAGGCCGGCAATGCCGCCTTCACCTTCTTCAGATGCGCCTCCGCCCATCATCGTTGCAGGATCGATCCCCATCTTCTGGAGGATGTCACCGATGATCAACGGCATCTTGCCGGAGTTCATGGCATTCAGCATGCCATTGACTGCCGTCGTGGTGAAACGCGTGCTGTCCAGCTCATGGAACTTGTTGCACATCTTGCGGTTCATGCGGCCGCCGATCTCATGGCCGAGATCCAGTATCTCATTGCCGGTCGAATACAGGATGACACAGGGATGGTTGTAATCCTTGGCAACGACCCG
>JAFVHC010000394.1 GCA_017474705.1 Bacillota bacterium | reverse complement strand
ATGTGCTTAGGAAAATAAGAGCTTTAACTACTAGAGAGGAGATATAAGTCATGAACAATGTACTGCCGAATTACGTCTGGATCATCATCATCGTCGTAGTTGCGTTGATCGCACTGTACATCCTGTACCTGATCGCGTCCAACCACAGGTTCCACAAAATGGTCGACCCGCAGCTCAAAGCGCTGCAGGAGTATGATGAGCGCCGCCGTCGTGCCGCGCGTGAGACCATAGCGCAGCAGGATGCGCAGGCTGCTCAGGCGCAGACCCTGCAGCCGGTACCGCCTGCATATAGTCAGCAACAGCAGGCGCCGGCCGATTACACGTGGAAGGATCAGAAATAACCAAAGGAACAGGAAACGATGGACGAAAAAGAGTTGCAGTTTTTACGGGAGATCACGGATCTGAAAGGGACCAGCGGCGGTGAAGGCGCTGTCCGCGACTATTTTCGGGAGAAGTATACCGGCCTGGCCGATAAGGTCGAGACCGATGGCCTGGGCTCCCTCATGGCCACGCTGGGCACAGAAGGACCGCGGATCCTGGCCGTCGGCCATATGGATGAAGTCGGTTTCATGGTGCGGGCCATCACAGAAGATGGATTCGTCAAATTCTCCCGCTGCGGGTTCTTCTTCATCACGGGCGTGATGTCACAGCATTTCACTATCCAGACCGAAAAGGGCGAGGTGGATGCACTGTGCGCCATCGGCCCGGAAGGGACGCGGGATGAAAAGTTCCCGGATATGGACAGTCTGGTCATGGACATCGGCTGCACTTCCAAGGAAGAGGCCAAGGAACTGGGGGTCCAGGTGGGTGACTTCATCGTTCCGAAGGGCAATTTTACGCAGCTGGGCAAGAACAAGAATTATCTGGTGAATAAGGCCTGGGACAACCGCATCGGCTGCGCTGTCTCCTATCGTGTCATGGAGGAGATCAAGAAGAGCGGCCACCCCAACGTGTTCATCGGCGGCGGTTCCGTTCAGGAAGAGGTCGGGACGCGCGGTGCCAAGACCCTGGGCTATCTGTCGCAGGCGGAGATCGGATTCTCCATCGACGTGGGCATTGCGGATGATATGCCGGCCGGCCGCAAAGAGGGCATCGCTCTGGGCAAGGGACCTGAACTGTGCTTCATGGATTCCTGCACCATCTCCAACCGGAAGCTTTTGCGTTTCGCCGTGGAAGTGGCGGAGGAGTGCGGCATCCCTTATCAGACGTCCATCATGAAACATGGCGGTACTGATGCCGGCGAGTTCCAGTGGAGCCGCAGCGGCATGCCGGTCCTTTTGATCAACGTACCGTCACGCTACGCACATACACCGACCAGCATGATCTGCTACGAGGATTATATCAATACCGTGCAACTGTTGACCGAGATGGTCCGCCGTCTGGACCGCGCCAAAGTCGATGAGATCCTGAGGTTCTGAAATGATAGATACCATCATAAACGCGTTTGTTTTTGTGGTGACGATGATCCTGACCGTCCTTACCTTCAAAAAGGAGGGAAGATGGTCCTGGGCCAATGGCAAGCAGGCGTTCAAGTACTTTACGATCCTCAGTAATGTGCTGTGCGCGGTCGCTTGCCTGTTGATGGTCTTCTTCCCGCAGACGGATTGGGCGTGGACATTGAAATATATCGGCACGGCAGCCGTTACGGTGACGCTGCTGACGGTCTTCTTTTTCCTCGGTCCTACCCAAGGATACGGTAATTTGCTTAAAGGAACGGGCTGCTTCTGGCACCTGATCGATCCGGTATTGGCCATCCTGTCCTTCCTTATATGGGAGAAGCGGGGCATGGGCTTTGGTTTTGCCATGCTGGGCGTACTGCCGGTCGTGCTTTACGGGACACTGTATTTGTGCAAAGTCGTCTTTGCGCCGGAAGAAATGCGTTGGCCGGATTTCTATGGTTTCAATGCAGGAGGACGCTGGAAGATCTCTTTTTTCGCCATGCTGATCGCTGCTGTTCTGATCAGTTTTATCTTCATGCTTTTGCAGAATGCGTGAAGAAAAAAGCTTTGACGAGAGGGTCAAAACGCTTGTAGAATGACAGCAAGTCTGCGCATTACGGCATATCACTGGCTCGCCCGGATGCAGAACGTAGCGATCCAGACCTTTTACGTTCTCTGTTAATCCGATTCAATATAGAACGTAGGGAAATCGAGTCTTTTACGCCTTGCAGCTAATTTGCTCGAGTACAGAACGTAATGGATCGGAGCAGTACGTTCCGAATTTGAGTTCGCTCCGTGCAGAACGTACACGTGCCAAGCAAATTACGTCCCGTGTTTTACTCGTCAACTTCATGACGTAAATCGTCATTTTCGATACGTTCTACATTTGACTCGTTCAAGACAGAACGTAAATGGGTCATTCTCATTACGTTCCATTATTCTTCCATCAACTTCAGAACGTAATTCGTCGTTCTTGCTACGTTCTATATTTGCTGTATTCAAAGCAAAACGTAAAGGAGTACGCTTTGTTCCGGTAGACTAAAAAACCCGCTTATTCAGCGGGTTTTTCTTTGCAGGATTCTTCTTTGATCTGCTCCATGCCCCAGTCGCGCAGTGCGATGAGTGCTGGCAGAAGGGTCTTTCCTTTGCAGCTCAGTGTATATTCGACCTTGGGCGGAATGCAGTCGTACTGCAGACGCTCGATCAGGCCGTGGAGCTCCAGCTCATCTAAAGCCTTGGAAAGCATGGCATCGGTCAGACCTTCCAGACTGCGGCGGATCTCGCAGAAACGCATGGGCCGGTCGTGTTTGGCCAGCTGCCAGAGGATGGGGATCTTCCATTTCTGGCCGATGACCGAGACCACGTACATGATGGGGCAGATATCGCCGCCTTCACGAATCTGCTGTATCAGCTGCTGATACTTTTCTTCGCACGTCATTGAAAAAAACCTCACTATGAAAAATAATAGTACTTGCAAAAATGTTTGTGTTATGGTAATATAATAAACCGAACGACATGATTTTGCAAGTGTTTTTTCAATTTCGTTCCAACATATCAGGAGGTTTAACATGAAACGAGTCATTGCACTGCTGCTGGCTGTGGCTATGATGCTCAGCTTAAGCGCTTGCGCAAACAATGCGCCTAAAAAAGAAGAAGCACCCGCGGAGCAGGAGACGGCGGCTGAAGAAGCTGCACCTGCCGAGGAAGAAGCTCCTGCAGAAGAAGCTGCTCAGGATCTGCTGGCGCAGATCAAAGAACGCGGATATATCACCATTGCGACGGAAGGCAACTGGGCCCCTTGGACCTACCACGATGAGGATGATAACCTTGTGGGTCTGGACATCGAGATCGGCCAGCTCATCGCGGACGGCCTCGGCGTAAAAGCGGATTTTAAGGAAACCAACTGGGATTCCATCCTGGCCGGCGTCTCCTCCGGACGTTTCGACATCGCCTGCAACGGTGTCGGCTATTCGGAAGAGCGTGCGCAGAGCTTTACTTTCTCCGATCCTTACGTCTATGACCGCACCGTTCTGGTCGTACGCGACGACAATACGGACATCACCAGTTTCGAAGATCTGGCCGGTAAGAACACCACCAATTCCCCGAACAGCCTGTATGCACAGCAGGCGCTGGACCTGGGGGCGGAAGTCACCTACGTCGATACGCTGAACGAGACCTTGTCCATGGTCATCGATGGCCGTGCGGATGCTACCCTCAATGCGGAGGTTTCCATCAACGACTATATGAAAGAGCATCCGGACGCACCGCTGAAGGTCGTCTGCAAGGGACAAGGCGCTCCGATCGCCTATCCTGTCATGAAGGATCCTTCCACGGATACTTTGATTGCGGAGATCAACCGCATCCTGGCGGAAGCCCGGGATTCCGGCAAGCTGGCCGAGATCAGCATGAAGTATTTCGACCTGGATCTGACCACCCCGTAAGCATGAAAACCCGCATTGCGGGTTTTTATCTGTGTTTATAATCTGTTAGAACAAGAAGGTAATCTCATGAGTGAACATACCTGGGGCATCCTGGTCGATGCATTCCCGAAGTTGCTCAAATACTTAGTGCGCGTCACAGTTCCGCTGACGGTCCTTTCCTTTGCGCTGGCACTGGTCGTCGCTGTCATCGTAGCATTGATCCAGTACGCCAATATCAAAGGGCTGAAGCAGATCTGTCGGTTCTACATATGGGTCGTGCGCGGCACGCCGGTCCTGGTACAATTGTACCTGATCTTCTATGGCCTGCCAAAACTGGGCGTCGTGCTGGACGCATTTCCCTGTGCGGTCCTGGTCTTCGGTTTCAACGAAGCGGCTTATATGGCGGAATCCGTACGCGGTTCCCTGGAATCCGTCTCCAAAGGACAGGTAGAAGCCGGCCAGTGCGTGGGAATGAACTATCTGCAGATCATGTGGCATATCGTACTGCCCCAGGCGTTCCGTGTCGCCTTCCCGGCGCTGTCCAACTCCTTGATCTCCTTAACGAAGGAAACTTCGCTGGCGGCCAGCATCACTGTTATGGAAATGTTCCGTCAGGCACAGGTCATCAACGGACGCGTCTATCAGCCGATCGGACTGTATACCGAAGTCGCTTTGGTCTATCTGCTGCTTTGCACGGTCCTTACCGCAGTGCAGCATTGGGGCGAACGCAGATTGGGCAACTACGGCGCGGCGCCGAAGGATCCCGGCTTCTTCGGCCGTCTGTTCGGACGGCGTAAAGGAGGTGCCGCGGTATGATGCTCGATGCTAAAAATATCCATAAATCTTTCGATGGCAAAATGATCCTCAAGGGGATCGATGTTACCGTGAACAAGGGTGATGTCGTGGCGATCCTGGGACCTTCCGGCAGCGGCAAGACGACGCTGCTGCGCT
>JAFVHC010000393.1 GCA_017474705.1 Bacillota bacterium | reverse complement strand
TCGTGGATCAGGTCTGTACGGTCATGCGTGATATGGGCATCGAGCCGCAGGTAGAGGCGGTCCGCGGTGGTACGGATGGCTCCCGGCTGTCCTTCATGGGGCTGCCCTGTCCGAACCTGTTCACCGGATCGTATGAGTTCCACGGCCGGTATGAATACGTATGCGTCGATGAAATGGAAGCCTGCGCAGAGCTTTTGGTGCGCCTGGTCACATATATTGGCAAGGAGCGGTCATGAAGAAGATCAAAGTCAATCGTTATGTGAAGCGGTATGCGTACATCATTGGCGGCACGGCGATCTATGCACTTGGCGTCAACCTGTTCGTCACTCCGATGGGGTATTTCTCCAGCGGCATCGTCGGAACTTCGCAGTTGATCCGTACGGCATTGACGCAGTACACGAACATCAAACTGCCGGCCGGTGTGGATATCGCAGGTATTCTGAACATGCTGTTCAATATCCCGCTGTTCATCCTGGCGTTCACCAGCATTTCCCGCAAGGTCTTCTTCCGGACGCTGGTCAGCCTGGCGGTACAAACGCTCATCTTTTCCTTTGTGCCGGTCCCAAAGACCCCGGTCATCGACAACCCGCTGACCGCGTGCCTGATCGGCGGCATCGTCACCGGTGCGGGCATCGGTCTGGTGCTGCAGGCGAGCGGTACAGGCGGCGGTCTGGACATCCTGGGCTTCTATTTGACGATGAAGTATAAGGATTTCTCGCTGGGCAAGGTCTCTATAGCATACAACGCGGTGCTGTACATCGTCTGCGCGATCCTCTTCAACGTAGAGACGGCCATCTATTCCATCATCTATATGGTCATCTTCTCATTGATCATCGACCGGACGCACCTGCAGAACATCAAGTGTCAGGTCACAGTGCTGGCGACCACGGAAGAACTGCCGCGGTATATCACAAGAGAACTGGGCCGCGGCGTGACGATCTGGGACGGGGTCAGCGCCTATACCGACGCGCACAAAGTCATCTTTACGACCGTCGTTTCGCGGTATGAAGTGAGTGAGATCCGCCGCATCATCGATGAGATGGATCCGCATGCGTTCATGATCGCCAACGAAGGCGTGCATATCAAGGGCAATTACAACAGTCATCTGTAATGGGATCAGTCATGAAGCAATACTTTTTTGAGGCGATCATCATAGGGAGCGGGGCTGCCGGTTACGCGGCAGCCGACCGCCTTTTTCAATTTGGAGTCGAAAATATCGCGCTGATCACGGAGGATCGGCTGGCTGGTACCAGCCGCAACACCGGCTCCGACAAGCAGACTACTATAAGCTGACTTTGACGGGTGATCAGCCGGACAGCGTACGCCAGATGGCGGAAACCTACTTTGAAGGCGGCGCGATCGAGGGGGATACCGCGCTTTGCGAGGCGGCCTTGTCGGCTAGGTGCTTCCTGCATCTGGCGGAACTGGGCGTACCGTTTCCGGCCAATGCTTACGGTGAGTACGTCGGTTATAAGACCGACCATGACCCGGCCAAGCGTGCGACTTCCGCGGGTCCGCTGACATCCAGACTTATGACGGAGGCTTTGGAGCGCCGGGTGCTGTCCACCGGCATCGACGTATTCGATCATTGCACTTTGGTGCGGGTACTGGCTGCGGATGGACAAGCAGAAGGCGTGTTGTGTTATTCTTTGGACCTGCACGAGTATGTGCTGTTTCAGTCCCGCCATATCGTTTATGCTACAGGCGGTCCTGCCGGCTTGTACGCACGCAGCGTCTATCCCGGCTCCCAGCATGGAGCGACCGGCCTTGCGCTGGAAGCCGGTGCCATGGGCAAGAATCTCACGGAATGGCAGTACGGTCTTGCGTCCATCGGGTTCCGTTGGAACGTGTCCGGCACCTATCAGCAGGTCCTGCCGCGGTATATCTCCACGAAGGCGGATGGCAGTGATGCCAGAGAGTTCCTGCGGGACACATTGTCCGACGAGGAGATCTTCGCCCGTACGTTTTTGAAAGGGTATCAATGGCCGTTCGATCCACGTAAGACAGAAGGTTCTTCCAGGATCGACATCCTGGTATATCAGGAGACGGAGATCCGGGGACGACGGGTCTTTCTGGATTATCGTGAAAATCCTGCAGGGTTGGCGTCGGATCTGTCGAATATCGGCGCCGAGGCACACGAGTATCTGGAGCGTTCAGGTGTTCTGTCGGGCACACCTTTTGAACGGTTGGCAAAAATGAATCCTAAGGCGATCGATCTGTACCTGAGCCATGGGATCGATCTGGAGCATGAGATGCTGGAGATCGCCGTGTGCGCACAGCACAATAACGGCGGTCTGGCCGGAGATGACTGGTGGCAGAGCAACGTTCGTGGACTGTACCCGGTGGGTGAGGTCAATGGCAGCCATGGGGTCTATCGTCCCGGCGGCAGTGCCTTGAATGCCGGCCAGGTCGGCGCACTGCGGGCGGCGCAGCGCATCGCCTCGAGCGATCGCGGCGAAAAGCCTTTGTCAGAAGAAGCGCTCCGACAGGCAGAAGAGCGGATCCGACAAATGGAAGGCCTGGCAATGGGTGCTTCGAACACTGCGCAGATCCGCCGTCAGCTTTCCACCCGCATGAGCATGCATGCAGCTCATATCCGAGAAGAGCAGTCTATGCGGGAGATCGCGGAAACGGCGCGGCAGGAGATGCATGACTTTTGGCAGACCTGCACGGTATCGGATTCCTTTACAGAGGAAGATCGGCTGCAGGCCATATGCGACTATGATCTGCTGATCGCACAATATGTGTATGCGGCCGCCATGGCAGATGCCATCCAAAATGGTGTTTACAGCCGAGGCTCCTATCTGGTGGAACAAGGCATGGACAACGGTAGTCATAATGCCATGATCCAGGAAGCGGTTTTAACAGATGGCGAAGTCCGGACATGGTTCCGGCCGGTGCGGCCGATCCCGGACAGCGAGCAATGGTTCGAAACAGTATACAATCAAAACAGTAAAACCTCCACATGATCGTGGAGGTTTTTATTTCTTCAACGCTTTATTCATATTTCCCATCTTGTATCCGCCGAGATCCAGGGACACATACAAGAAACCGATCTCCTTGAGCTTGGCGTCGATCTGCGGAGCCAAGGCAGCGGCTTCCGGTATTTTGTCCGGCGGCAGTTCGATGCGGGCAAGACGGTCGTGGATGCGGACACGGAACTGGGTGTAGCCCAGCTCCATCAAATACTGTTCCGCTTGTTCGACCATCGCCAGCTTCTCCTCGGTGATGGTTTCGCCATAGACGAAGCGGGAAGCCAGGCAGGCGAAGGAAGGCTTGGACCACGTGGGCAGATCCAATTCTTTGGATAATGCACGGATCTCTTCTTTATACAGGTTGGCTTCACGCAAGGGACTGACGACGCCCAGTTCTTCCACCGCCATCAGGCCGGGACGATAGTCTCCCAGGTCGTCCATGTTGGAACCTTCCGCCAGGTACTCGATACCTTCGGCTTTGGCGATCTCTCCCATGCGGGTGAAGAGGGCTTTTTTGCAGAGATAGCAGCGGTTCGGGGGGTTGTCGCGAAACCCGTGGATCTCATCAGGCGTTACGGGGGCCACGATGTGACGGATCCCTTCGCGCTTGCAGAACTCGATGGCTTCTTTGCGCTCACGTGCGGGGAACCAGCAGGCCACAGCTGTGATGGCCAGTGCCTTGTCGCCCAGAACATCGTGGGCGGCTTTCAGCATGAGGGTGGAATCCACGCCGGAGGAAAAGCCCACGGCCAGAGATCCCAGACTGCGGATATAATCTTTCAGATGCTGATACTTTTGATGCAAAACTTCCATGATGCTTATACTTCTTTCTTGCAGATCGTACCGCCGCCCAGGACCTCGTCTCCGTCGTACAAAACGACGGCCTGTCCCAGGGTGATGGCGCGCTGCGGTTGATCGAAGACCAGGCGCAGCCGGCTTTCCGAAGTTTCCGTGACCGTCGCGGGCTTAGGCGGAGCCTGGTACCGGATGGAGGCCTGTACGCGCATGGGTCCCGTCAGATGGTCGAAGGGGATCAGATTGACCTCATCTGCTTCCAACGTGGTGGTAAAGAGGTCTTCATTATGGCCGAGGCGGACCGTATTGGCCTCCGGATCGACCTCGGTGACGTACACAGGCTCGCCGAAAGCAAGTCCCAGTCCTTTCCGTTGACCGATCGTATAGCGGATGATGCCCTTGTGCTCACCTGCGACATTACCGTCGGGACCGATGAATGGACCCGGTACATAGGTCTTACCCGTATACTGCTCGATGAAATCCGCATAGGAACCGTTCTGGACGAAGCAGATATCCTGGCTTTCATGCTTTTTGGCGTTGATGAATCCCTGTGCCTGTGCGATCGCCCGGACTTCATCTTTCGTCAGTTCACCTAAGGGGAACTTCGCATGCGACAGTTGTTCCTGCGTCAAAGAGTAGAGCACGTAGCTCTGATCTTTGGAAAGGTCGCTGGAGCGATACAAGTGGAAGCGGCCGCCTTCATCCTCGCGGATGCGGACGTAATGCCCTGTGACCACGGTATCGTATCCCATTTCCAGCATACGCCGATAGAATTTCTCGAACTTCAGATACCGGTTGCATTCGATGCAGGGATTCGGTGTGCGCCCCTGTTCATAGGCCTGGATGAACCGTCCGATCACTTCTTCCTTGAACGCTTCGGTGAAATTGAATACATAGTAGGGCATGCCCAGAGAAAAGGCCACGCTGCGGGCGTCGTCCACGTCCTCGGCTGAGCAGCAGGTCGCGGTGCGGGAGATCCCTACGTCTTCGTTGTCGTAGAGTTTCATCGTCGCACCGATGCAGTCATACCCTTGTTCCTTCATAAGATAGGCGGCGACGCTGGAATCCACGCCGCCGCTCATGGCAATGAGTGCTTTCTTTTTCATACTATAATGATAGGTGATTGATAGGAGGTTGTCAAGGTTTATTTGAAGAATCCCTGCAGCGTCTCCGAGGACAGCTCCTGCTGCGGAGCGAAATCATCACCGGACATGTAGTTCAGCAAGGAGTTGATCAAGGCCCGCACTTCTGGATACTGTGTGCGTTCCAACAGCCCCATGGAAGAGAACATGAGCTGGCCCGCTCCGACTTTCGCTTCGAACAAGCAGGTCATGGGACGCAGATAAGCGTAGGAATCCATCAAAGTGATGATGGATCTGAGGGTCTCGGGGACGATGACGCCGAGACCGTTTGACATGGCCCACCATTGATAATCCGTGTGGTTTTCCGTGGGAAAACCGGACAAAGCCGGATGGTCCTGGTCGATCAGCAGACTCATCCCACCTTCCTGTTTCGGGAAAGTGCCGACGGACCAGAAATCCGTCGTGAACTGACCGCGGATGGAATGCGGCAGGACGTCTTTTTCAGCCGGCGGAGTCAGGAAGACGCGTTTGCCCTGAGCAAGCGCTTCCAACGCTTCGGCCAAGGTACGGGCGATCGTTACGTTTTCCGGTACCCGGAACGGCAGATCCGCGAAGAACCAGAGTGGGTAGGAAGTGCTCCAGGAACCGAAGGAAAGATCCAGATCATAACGGCCGGGTTCATCGACCATGATCTGCAAAGTGCCGAGCGGGCTCAGACCACCGGCCTTGCAGAACGTCGTTTCCAACGTTCCGCATTGGAGGAGCTTCCCAGTCTTCTTCAAAGCAAACTGCGCCGCACCGCTTAAATCATGCTTTCCATAGTTGGCCAGTTGTAATGGGATCTCGGCTTCTGTACCGACCGTCCAGGTATAGTGCGGTATGAGCGCCAGCAGCACCACGTCGTTGAAGAACTGATGGAAGCGGCGGGGATCCGCAAAAGAGAAGGGCTTAGGCTGCAGATGACTGTTCAGCATGCCGACCAACGCCGTGCCCTGGCCGGTGAAATCCTGCAGACCGAGCAGGGAGATACCGCTCATGCCCGGTGTGCGCAGTACGGCCTCGATTTCAGCCCGGTAGCCCAAAAGCGAGACTTCACCGGTGGCCTCAACAAAGGACTTCCATCGCGGGAGCAGACCTTTTGCCCGCACGCGATCCCGAATGATCTCCAGGTTCACCGGAAGACGAACGCCGTGGAAATCATTCAACTCGTCGAAATCGGGCAGCACTTCGAACTGGCCGACTTCAAAACTGAAGACCGGCTTATCATAGACTTTGCGCAGTGCCTGCATCGTATCGTTGTAATCATGTGCGGCGGAAGGGTACTCCTGGTTGATGAACCCCTTCATTTCACTGAAAGCTCCGCGCAGATCCATGTCGAAGTACTTCTGTGAAGCGTAGAAATCACTGTCGGGATCCGCTCCCATCTGTCCATAATGAACGTTGGAGCCGTTGGCATATAAACGGGTGTCATCCTGTTCGTGCAGCAGATGGATCAACGCGTGCATGATCTCATGCCCCTCCGGTCCGGCCCAAAGCTCGTTGCCAAAGGTCAGCATGACGAAAGAAGGGTGATCGGCCAGTGTGCGTACGATCTCCCGGGCTTCTGCGAAGTAGTAGTCCCGGCTGAAGGGGCTTTCAAAAGCGTTGCGCGGGTTCCAATGCGAAAGTTCCGGCTGCATGAGCATGCCCAGTTGGTCGGCTGCTGTGAAGGCGGCTTCCGGAGGACAGTGCGAATGGAAGCGCATGCAGTTGATCCCGTACGATTTGTACGTCCGCAGGACATCCAGCCATTCCGGCACCGTCATCGGCGCATGACCGGTCTCTGGGAATTCGCAGCAGTTGGCTTCACTGCGGATGAAGATGACCCGACCATTCAAAGTGAAGCGGCCGTCCCGGTTCCAGGAGAAAGTGCGCAGACCGAAAACGGCGGATCTGCTGGTGTCGCCCAAGACAGCCTGCATGGTATAGAGGTTGCCATCATACTCATCCCAAAGCAGAGCATCGGTGCGGATCGCCAGGTCCGTGAAGGCCAGGGTCTGTCGGCCGGGCTCCAGTTTATGGATGGTGGGTTCCGGTGTTTCGAGGAAAGCCGGACAGGTCAGGGACAGCGTTTGTTTGCATCCATGCGAGGACAGCACATCTACGTAAACGTCGATCGTGCGGGTAGTGCCCGCGATGTGGGGATAGACGCGGACCGCTTCGATACAGCAGTCGGCTTCGGAGCGCAGCCGCAGATATCCCAGCAGTCCGTTCCAGTTGGTCTGGGTCTCGTCGGTCGCGGCTGAAGAATACACGATATTGTCATGCGGCATGTTCGGGTAGGAGTTGTCGCAGGTCAGGGCGATCTCGGAACCTTCACGCAGCAGGCCGGTCACCTCAAAGATGGTCGGCGTACTGATGGTCTGCGGATGAAGTGGTACTACGGGAGTGCCATCGATCGTGAGCGCAAGGGCACGGGACCGCTCCACCTCCAGAAATAGTCGGCCTTCAGGCACCGGTCTGTCCCAAGTGCGGGTGAAGATGGCGGGGCCTTCGTATGTGCAGATGCGCGTCAGACGGGTAGAGATCCCGGATGCGTCCGCATGACCGATGCGATTTTCATCCAATGTACCCGGTACGTGCGCCGGATATGTGGAGCCATCGGACAGGGTGACCGTCCATTGGCCGGAAAGATCGTACAGCATGGAATACCTCCTGCGGTTAAGATTATCTTCATTATATCATGAAAATGGAAAGACAGGGATGCACAGTCTTTGGAAAAGATGGATTATTCTGTAAAAGAAAAGGAACCGTCGATAAACGGTTCCTTTGAGGATCAATCATCACTTCCGGAGTCATTGGAAGAGCCGCTGTCCTCCGTAGTCTCGGAGCTTTCAGCCTTCTTTTTCTTCTTTTTCTTTTTGGCCTCTTCTTCGGCTTTCTTTTTCTCCTGCTGTTCTTTGTACCAGGCTTCGGTATGGACGTTGCAGGTAGCGCCGGAAGAACTGAAATTGGAAGGCGCTTCATAACGCCAGTCGGCGATCTTGCCGGTCTGTGTGCGGTCGATGGCCTTCAGCTGCTCCTCGGTACGCTGGATGAAGACGCCGCTGCGGGTGCTCGGGCAATACTTGGTCGGTGCCATGCCTGTCTCGGAGCATACCGTGCCGCCCACGTGAACTTTGCAGTACTCGGTCGGAGCATTGTTGGCATCGAAATATTCAGTGTAGACACAGTGGCGGCTGTCGGCGCTGCAAAGGCTTGTGGCCAACTGCCCGGATTCGGTACAGACCAGTCTGGTGGTGATCCCGTCCGGGATACTGAACTGCCTGCGCTCCAGACCCTCGTGCAGTTCGGACATGATCGTGTTGAACAGCATGATATGATAGAAGCCTGTCACGCGGGCGACGGAATCGTCCACGTTTTTATATGTGTAATAGTCGTAGCCGGTCCAAATACCCAGGGTGTAATAGGGAGTGAAGCCGACGAACCAAAGATCGTGCTCGTCGGAAGTCGTACCGGTCTTACCGGCGATGCCCATACTGGTATCGAAGTCTGCGTAGGTACCGGTACCGCCATTGGCGCCGCTGACGCAGTCCTCCATCATGCTGGTAAGAAGGAAAGCGGTGGTTTCTTTGATGACGCGGTGGGTCTCGGGCTGCTTATCAAGAACGATGTTGCCCTCCGAATCCTCGACGCGGGTGTAGAAGATGGGCTCATGGTAAACACCGCCATTGGCGATGGTAGCATATGCGGCAGTCAGTTCCAGGTTGGTGACACTGCCGGAACCCAGACACAGGGACGGAACGACGTCGGTGACGCCGTTTTCATCCGGCTCCTCACGCAGGGTAGTGAAACCGTAGCTCTTAACGTACTCGAAGTTGTTCTCTACACCATAGTCGATCATGCATTTGGCTGCGATGATGTTCTGTGAGTTGGCCGTGGCTTCACGAAGTGTACACAGGCCTTTGTAGGAATCGCCCCACCAGTTGTGGACCGTCCAGTCACCGTAGGTAAAGGGAACATCGTCGTAAACGGAAGCGGGTGTACAATGGCCGGAATCGATCGCGCCGGTAAAGGACGCGATGACCTTGAAGGTAGAACCCGGCTGACGCGCGGTATCGGTGGCTCGGTTCAAAGAACGGCTTTGCGTCTTTTCGCCACGGCCGCCGACGATGGCCAGGACCACGCCTGTCTTCTGATCCATTAGGACGGCTGTGGACTGGGGTTCATCATAAACGTCCTGGCTCTCGACGTAATCCTTGCCGGATACCATGCCGGATTTCAGATGCTGGGACTTGAAATCATCGATCGCCCACTGCATCTCGTCTTCGCTGGCATACAGACCGACAAAGTAAAGGTTCTGCGCCAAGGACATATCGTCCGGATCTTTTTCGTCGAAGATGGTAAGATAATAGGTAAGCTGGTACCAATGGGCACGCTCGAAGTTGCTGTCGTCAGCATAGATCCGGTCCAGCACGGCCTGTTTCTCTTCATCCTGCGCCATATATACCTTCAGACCGCCATAGTACAGCAGTCTGGAAGCTTCGGAATAGGTGTAGCCATACTCCTTGGACAGGTCGGCGATGACCTGGTTGATGGCCGCATCCATATAATAGGAATAGACCTCGTTCTTCTGCTTCTTCTTGTATTTTTTGTTGTTCTTCTGGATACGCCCGAAGACGTCGTCCTCCAGCGCTTCCTGATATTCCTCATCGGTGATATAGCCTTGATCGTGCATGCGCAGGAGCACCAGTTCCTGACGCTCACGGCTCATGTTGTCGTAGTTCTCGATAGGATCGTAGCGGGAAGGGGCGTTGATGACGCCGGCCAGCAAGGCTGCTTCAGAGATCGTCAGATCCGCAGCGCTTTTGTTGAAATACCGCTGTGCCGCCGCTTCCGGTCCATAGGTGGAGTTGCCGTAGTTGACGTAGTTGATATAGGTCTCGAGAATGAGTTCCTTGCAGCGGTCGCGGCCGTATTTTTCGGTCAGCTCGTGCTCCAGATTGAGGGCGAGATACCATTCCTGGAATTTACGGGTGAGCGTTTGTTCGGACGTAAGGACCATGTTCTTGATGAGCTGCTGCGTGATGGTGGAACCACCTTCGCTGCTGCCCTTGAGCTGGGAGACGCCGGCACGCATGATCGCCTGGATGTCGATACCGTTATGCTGATAGAAACGGTCGTCCTCGACAGCGACGATGGCGTGCATCAGATGGGGCGAGATGTGAGCCGCGTCCACATAGATACGGTTGATCTCGGTCCTGAGCTGCACCAGTTCCTTTCCATCGCGATTGTATATATAGGAAGTACTGGTGTTGATATCGAAGTTGGCCATGGACATCTCAGGTGCCCGATTGATGATGCCCATGAACGCGCCCAGCAGGATACCGGCAGCGGCGAAACCGCCGACCAGGACTCCGATGCAGGCGATGCGCAGGGCATACAGCCAGGCGCGCGAGTATAATTTCTCCGCGGTATGGAAGCGGCCCAGACGCCTGGTACGGTTATAAGCTTTACTGAAATCCATATGAGGTTCCTTTCAAAAAAGCCACATAAGGGCATAGTATTTGAATATACAAGTTCTATTATAGCAAAAAAATATACAATTGTGAAGACTTGTGTTATAATATAAAAATGAAATTAATGTTAAGGATGTGTCACAATGCGGTTCAAAACGGTCTTTCAGGCGGCTTCTGACGAGTTTGTCGAGAAAAAATCCCGTTTCATCGGGATGGCCTTTCCTGTGGAAACAGAGGAGGAGATCCTTCAGATCCTGGAACGGCTGCGCAAAGAGTACTGGAACGCTACCCACAACGGAGTCTATGCCTACAGCATCGGCATCCGTAAAGAAGTGCGCCGTTTTTCGGACGACGGGGAACCGGTCCATACCGCCGGCATGCCGCTGCTGAACCTTCTGCAGGGTGAGGACCTGCACAATACCTTGCTTGTCACCGTGCGGTATTTTGGCGGCACCCTGCTGGGTACGGGAGGCCTGGTGCGGGCGTATGGCCATGCGGGCCGCATCGCGCTGGACAAAGCCGGGATCATCGAAAAGTGTTCATATCTCAGGGCTTCGCTGCTCATGGAATATACGATGCTGGGGAAGATGCAGTATGGACTGATGCAGGACGGCTATGCCATCGAGGACACGATCTATACCGACCAGGTCGAAATGAAGGTCTTGGTCCCGCTTGAAAACAAAGAACTGTTCGCTCAACGGATCACCGCACTGAGCGAAGGCCGGATCGAACCGGTCTATGAGGCGGAAGTGCTGGCTGCGGAACATGAAGGGCAGTGGTATTATTACGATATACCCGCAGCCGAGGAGGAAGCGTAAGTGAAACGATCACGTTGTTTCATTTTGATATTGTTATTGGTCTGTATGGTCACAGCCTGCGGGAAAGCGAGCCAGATCGGTAACGTTTTCGCGCCGCCGTCTTCTTCGGAGACCGAAGAAGAACAGCAGGATTCCGGACATGACGGTGAGCGCAAAGAACAGGGCGGAGATCTTGCGCCGACCCCGGTCCCTCATGAAGAAGCCTGGGAAGAGGAAGATTTCGATTTTGAGGAAGAAGGCCCGCCGCAGCCGGTGGAGGTGGAGATCCCGTATCTTTCCAATAAATACTTTATCAACCGGCTTTCGCAGGAAGAACTGGAGGATTTCAAAGCGCTCTATCTTGCAGCGCAGCAGTTTGAGGAGCGTTGCTACTATCCGTTCCCGATCACGCCGGAACAGAACGACATGCTGGCGCAGATGCTCGTCTATGAGTGCCCTGAAATGATGCACTATAACCGGGAAGCCACCTATACATACTATACCAACGGGGATGGACAGGTGACATCGCGTACCATAGAATATGCGATGGATGCAACGGCGCTCCAGAACAAAATGACGCAGGCCGAAGCGGTCCTGGAGCAGATGGAAGCGGAAATGGCAGGCCTTTCTGATTATGAAAAGGAACTGTACATATACCGTTATATCATCTCCCACAACACCTATGACCGCACGACCACGAATGCCGAGAACCCGTATGGCATGCTGGTCGAAAACCGGGCCAAGTGCGATGGCATCGCGTTGACGTTCAAATGGCTGATGGACCGGGCGGGCATCCCCAACTATATCCTGACCGGCCGCCTGCTGGATGATTCTGACGGCCATGCCTGGAACGTCGTCCAGATCGACGGGACCTGGTACGATCTGGATATCACCCATGATGACATCGATGCACCGGAGTTCCCTGAACTGTACATCTACGGTCTGGTCAATGTGGACCGTAATATGATCCGCGGACAATATGATCTGCAGCAGTCGTATCAATACTTTGATCTTCCCGGTGCGGATACCATGGAAGGCTGCTATCATTTCCGCAACTGGACTTTCGTATTGCCGGACGAATCTCTGCAGGCCTTGTTCGATGACCTGCTGTACCGGGTCTGGACGTCGGGAGCGGAAGGTTCGTTCGCTTTCCAGATCCAGGATACTTCCATGTACCGGGATTTCCTGGACGATACCCAAAGCTACATCGATTACGCAGCCAGCTACTATGGTTTTTCCTTCGATCTGGTCTGGTATTACATGGATGAGAGCCAGGCGGTCTGGTTTTACGTGACATTCCGCTAAAAAGCTTGCAAAAGGATCTTATGTTCCGTATAATCGGATCAACGAAAGGCATTAAAAGGAGATCACTATGCGCCACTTTTTGAATCCTCTGGATTTTTCTGTTGCAGAACTCGATCAGGTGCTGGACCTGGCGGAGGAGATCCGTCAGGATCCGGCCCGTTTCCGTGACGTCTGCAAAGGCAAGAAGATCGCGACGCTGTTCTATGAACCCAGTACCCGCACCCGCCTCAGCTTCGAAGCCGCGATGCTGAACCTCGGGGGCAGTGTATTGGGTTTTTCTTCGGCAGATTCCAGTTCGGCCGCCAAGGGAGAAAGCGTAGCGGATACGATTCGGATCATCTCCGGATATGCGGATATCGCGGCGATCCGGCATCCCAAGGAAGGTGCACCGCTCGTAGCGGCGCAGAAGTCCTGGATCCCGGTCATCAATGCGGGTGACGGCGGACATCAGCATCCGACCCAGACGTTGACGGACCTGTTCACGATACGTACGCTGAAGGGCAGGCTGTCGGATCTGACCATCGGCTTGTGCGGAGACCTGAAGTTCGGCCGCACGGTACATTCATTGATATTCGCCCTCTCGCGCTATACAGGCATCCGCTTCGTGCTGATCTCTCCGGAGCAGCTGAGAGTACCGGATTCCGTGCGGAAGCTCGGTCTGGAGACCAAGAACATCCCGTTCAAGGAGGTCGAACGGCTGGAAGATGTCATCGGCGAGCTGGACATCCTGTACATGACCCGTATCCAGAAAGAACGATTCTTCAATGAGGATGAATATATCCGCCTGAAGGACAGCTATATCCTGGACGCGGAGAAAATGAAACTGGCCGGTCCGGACTGCCTGGTCATGCATCCCCTGCCGCGTGTCAACGAGATCGCCACGGAGGTCGACGACGATCCGCGGGCGGTATATTTCAAACAGGCGCACTTCGGTGTTTATGCCCGCATGGCATTGATCATGACCCTGCTGGGATTGAAAGGAGATGAGACCGCATGCTGAATGTAGGAGCTTTGGAAAACGGCGTGGTGCTGGATCATATCCAGGCGGGACGCGCCATGTCCATCTATCATGACCTGGGACTGCATAAACTGGATTCCTGCGTGGCCATCATCAAGAATGCCCGCAGCAACAAGATGGGCCGCAAGGACATCATCAAGATCGAAGGCGGGCTGGATCTGGTGGATCTGGACGTCCTGGGTTTCATCGATCACAACATCACCGTCAACATCATCAAGGACGGAGTCATCGTGGAGAAACGGGATTTGACCCTGCCGAAACGGCTGACGAACATCATCAAGTGTAAAAATCCGCGCTGCATCACATCCATCGAGCAGGAGCTGGATCATGTATTCGAGCATAGTGAGGCCGAGGGAGAGGTCTACCGCTGCATTTACTGCGGCGAAACTTCGCCCTACAAATATCGGAGATGATACGGGAGCTTACATCATGAAGCATTTTGATCAGCAGCCGGGGCTTTTTGCCCTGCGTTCCGGTTGGAAGTTTTATGAAGGATCATTGGTAAAGGCGCCGAAGGACCGGCACGATGCGGTCCGCGGCCTGTATGGCAAGGTCACCATGAACTGGGGCCCCACCTCCATGGAATATGATGATAGTGACTGGACGACCGTGGAGGTCCCGCATGACAGCGTGATCGCACATGATTTCACCGATGAAAGCGAGATCGGTGTTTTCCACGGCGGAAAGGTCAAAAGCCCGGTCTGGTACCGGCTGCATTTCCTGTTGGACGAGGCGGATCGTGATAAGCAGATCCTCCTGGAGTTCGAAGGTGTGAGCCGGGAAGCGACCGTTTACGTCAACGGAACGGTACTGTACGTGAGCCGGTCCGGATATCATCCATTTACGGTGGATATGACCGATGTAGCCCACTTTGGCGCGGAAAACGTCCTGGTGGTGGAGATCGATCCAAGCGAAGACGAAGGCTGGTGGTATGAAGGCTGCGGCATCTACCGCAGTGTCTGGCTGATCAAGAAAGAAAAGGTCCATATCGCGGAGCAAGGCTTGTTCGTACGCCCGGAACTGGAGGATGGACAGTGGATCGTACGGGTCTCCGTGGAAGTCGAGAACACGACAAACCATCCGGAGCGCGCTGAAGTCCGTGTCTATCTGTATGATCCGGAGGGCAGAGAGATCGCCGATGCATTCCGCAAACTCTTGGTGGATCAAGGTGAGACAGAGTATATTTCCGTGATCGCCTATCCGGAGGACGTGCAGCTGTGGGATACGGATCATCCGATCTTATATCGCTGCACGGCGGAACTGCGTGCAGAAGGTCAGATCCTGGATTACCGCAAAGAATGGTTCGGTTTCCGGACGCTGCGGTTCGACGCGGAGACAGGGTTCTATCTGAATGATGTGAACCAGAAGCTCAAGGGCTTCTGCATCCACCAGGATCATAC
>JAFVHC010000392.1 GCA_017474705.1 Bacillota bacterium | reverse complement strand
TCGTATACTTCGTCCGCACTCATCCGGGAGATGACGTTGCGGCTGACATCATGCAGCTTGTCGATATCGAATAAAGCTCCGGAAGAACTCATCTTTTTCGTGTTGAAGGGGAAGCTGTTGCGATCCGCCATGGGGTTGGTCAGACGCCATTCCTCGAAATTGGAGTTCAGAAGGATCATCAGATATTCCAATACGGCAGGTACCGGGACGCCTGATTCGAAATAATAATCGAGTGCCAGTTCCGGATCCTTGCGCTTGGACAGCTTACGCTTGGAACCACCGTCCATCTTCATCAATTGGGCTGTATGGATATATTTCGGACGCTTCCACCCCATGGTATCAAAGAGCTGCAGATGGATCGGCAGCGTTGCCAGCCACTCTTCTCCGCGAACCACATGGGTCGTGCCCATCAGGTGATCATCCACGACATGCGCAAAGTGATACGTCGGAATCCCGTCGGATTTCAGCAGGACCACGTCCTGATCGTTTTCCGGTAGTTCCATCTTGCCCTTGACCAAATCTGTATGATAGACCTTTTTCGCAGGATCGCCAGGGGAACGGAACCGGATGACGTACGGCTGTCCGGCTTCGATCTTTGCCTGGATCTCCTCGAACGTCAGATTACGGCCGACCGCATAGACTCCGTAATAACCGAAGTTCTCCTTGCGTTCTTCCTGGAGCTTGCGCATCTCAGCCAGCTCTTCTTCGGTGGTAAAATCCGGATAAGCCAGACCGCGCGCCACCAGATCCTTGGCAAAGGTCTGATAGATGGACGCACGCTGACGCTGACGATACGGACCATACGCTCCGTTGTCCCCCTCCAGGGTCGCACCTTCATCGAACGGCAGACCGAACCGCTGAAAGACTTCCAGAATGGTCTGAACACCGCCGGGCACTTCACGCTTCTGATCTGTGTCTTCGATCCGCAGATAGAAGACGCCGTCGCTCTGATGCGCCAGCCGCTCATCGACCAATGCGCCATAGAGATTGCCCAGATGCATGAAACCGGTCGGGCTGGGTGTCATACGGGTCACTTTCGCCCCTTCTTTCAGAGTCCGGCCCGGATAACGAGCTTCGATCTCTTCAGGTGTGGTAGTAATGTGAGGAAACAGGTAAGCCGCCAAGGCTTGGTAGTCCATATCGTTAACGCTCCTTACTTTTTGTTTTTATCGGTCTTGGCAAAGGTGATCTTGTTCTCTTTGCCTTGGATCAACCGTTTGATATTATCTTTGTGGCGGATGAAGGACATGACCATGAAGAAAGCCGCGAGAAGGATGACCTCCGTTCCATGGACTTTCCCGGCGTACAGGAAGCAGGTCGTGATAAAAGCCGCAGTCATAGCCGTCAAGGCCGTCACGGACATGTACTGCAATCCGAAAAGGACGCTGAAGGCAGGGATGGCAGCGATCAAGAAGACCCGAAAATCGATGGCGATCCATACCCCGATGGAAGATGCAAATCCTTTGCCGCCCCTGAATTTCAGATAAAACGGAAAATTGTGGCCCACGACGGCACCAACGCCGGCCCAGAGCCTGAGATAGGTATTGGCGAAGCCGAAACCGTAGATCCAGCCTGCAATGCAGACTGCCAGCACTCCTTTGGCGATATCCAGGATCAAAGTGATGATCCCGCTGCTGAGTCCGAACACGCGCGCCATATTGGTGGTGCCCGCGTTGCCGCTGCCATAATTACGGATATCCCTGCGGAAGTGCAGTACGCTGATCAACCAGGCGGTCTGGATGCAGCCGACGCCGTATCCTATCAATAAACAGATCAGACGTTCTTTCATGACGCATCTATCCTCCGTTTATTTTGTATCTTTCTCCCCTCGTTCCCGAATGATGAAGCGGATCGGAGTCCCATGGAATCCGAACGCATCACGCAGCCGGTTCTCAAGATACCGCTTATAAGAAAAATGCATGAGTTCCGCATCGTTGACGAACAATACGAAGGTCGGCGGTTTGACCGAGACCTGGGTCATGTAGAAGATCTTCAACCGCTTGCCCTTATCAGACGGCGGCTGGAACATGGCCATGGCAT